>VGKQ01000004.1 GCA_016866995.1 Candidatus Pacearchaeota archaeon | reverse complement strand
GTTGTAGTTTCTGCAGGAGCAGTTTCAATATTCACAAGGCATATTGGAGTTGGAATATTATTGAAGCTCCTGCTTGTTCCTTCTTTCTTCCCAAGCTCATCACTTGCAATCCAGCTGCCTCCTTTTTTCTTCCAATAATTTCCCTCATTATCTCTTATCAAAGAATTATCGCCAACTGTCGGCTCTACATCCCGCTTGTTTTCCCATGAACACGGCTTTCCTCCTACAACAGCAGTGTCTTTTTTTGTTTCAAGAAGAGAATCAATCATCGCTTTTGCAAGAGTGTAATAAATGTCAGACTCGTAATAAACAGCCTTGGCTTTCATATTATTAAGGGGCGCATTCTGCCTCACATCTTCCATCTCTTTCATTAATGAGTCAATGTCAATAATTGCAAGATTTTTCTTGTCAAGTATGTCAATTGCAAGCTGTTTTCTTGCCTGAGGAGTCATTGTCTTAATCTCATTGTTAAATCTCTCAAGCGCATCTGTAACTTTCTTAAGCTTGCTGTTAATTAATTCCTGGTCATATACAGGAACTCCGATTGAACTCAGGTTTCCTGAATTTATCACTTGCTGTGTCATATTCTTATTCTTAATAACATCCTGCACGCTCTGAATATCAAGCCAGCATTTTACATCTTCATTGTCGCAAAATCCAACCTCTTTCCATCTTTGCGGACTTGTGGATTGCCCTGGATTTGTTGAAGAGCATACTCTAACAACTCCTTTTTTCTCAAGCTGTGGATTTATAACAGTTTCAACTCCCTCCTGTATGTTTCCGGTCTGCAATAATCCAAGCGCAGAAACATCTGAAACACTTGAAGGGCTTCCAGAAGTGCACTCTTCTCTTGTCTTGATGTCTGCTTTTGAAAGCATTTCTGTATAATATGCATCAGAAACATAATTAATTGCGAAATTAGTTGTAACTTTCTTAAAGCCGCACTCATCCTTTCCATTAATTCTCACGCATACTTGCTTGTAGCCAGCAGGCGCAGTAAAGTCCCGAGTTTGTGACTGAAATCCTCCTTTTGGAATATAATTAGTATCAACAACAATATAATTCTGGACAGCAATATATGCAGATTTAGGCGGATCTGTCAAGTAAACTTGATAGCTGATTCCTTCATCTTTGCCAGCATATATATGATAAAACACTTTATACTGGGAAGTTGCAGGCGCAGTTGCTTCTGTATATGAAATTTCATCAAACCATGCTGCAAACTGGTATGGAGACTCTGGCTCTAATAACTCCTTAAAATCAGGAGTGGCAGATGAAACATACATCTTGCAGAATTCAGCCCCAATATCCCCTGTATTTCTTGCCTCAAATGTCTTGAAAGCATTTGCAGAATACTCATTTTTCAGATAATTTATTGAGCTTTCCATATTTTTCCATGAATCCTGAACAGTAAGATACTCTCCGCCCCCCCTCATTCCCTGCCCCTGAATAGTTTCAAGGAACTTGATGAGAAGCAAATCAATATACGGCCCAATCTGCCTCCAGAAAAATTCGCAGAGATAAATTGAATAAATCTCATCGCAGATTCCAGTCATTCTTCCTGAATTCAGATTTTCTTGAAGACAATCTCTGTGAGCTTTTAATATAGAAATATAAGCTTCCAAGCCGGCATAAACTCCAGAAATGCAAACAGGCACAACTATCCCCTCATTTATATTTGGCAGGCATAAAGCTATGCTTCCAATTATCCCAGATTGGATAACATTGTCAACTCTGTATGCTCCTCCTAAATTGCACCTCGAACTTGGGCACACTACTGGATCGCAGACATTAAATATTATCTGGCAGTCTTCAGGAGACATGAAATCCTGGCATCTTTTCTCATTAATATTCCCTGACTTGTCAACTGGAATTTCTCTTCCAAATATGCTCACTCTGTTTGAGCCATACTGCCTTTTTGCCTGCTCAATTGCCTGAATAGCATCCTGAATTATTTTTTCTGAATCTTCAGGGCTCAAATTCAAAACTTGCGGCATTTTCTTCCAGTTCATGTTTATCTGTGTTGCCTCATCTCCATACGGGTCAACTCTCCCGTCCTTGCCAACATTCTGTATCCAAAATTCCTTGATTTCTCCTGCTTCTGTAAATCCAGAGCCTCTTCCAAATGAATTTGCATCCTGAATAATAACGTAAAATCCTGTCTTTCCTCCGTAATTTTTTGGAAGAGGAATTATATAAGGCAATCCTGCATTCTTTCCAGTAGAATAATATTTTAATGAAAAGGAATTAAGCCACTCTTCTCCTCCCTCATAAATTTCACTGCTTCCTGTTTTTACTTTCTTGTCTAATCTTGAAACAATTGCATCTATTTTTCCAGTGGCAGTTAATCTTGCTGTTTCGCTTGCTCCTGAATTCAAAATTCTCTGGTTAAATATTAAGTCTCTCAAGTCAGTATAGCTTGCAGCATCAAGCTGGGCAGATGTAACACTAACTTGCTTTCCCTGAACTATCTTCCCGCCCTCATCTAATGTCAAGGGAAAATATGAAAATATCTGGGCTTGTCCTCTTAAAATTTCTTTTGCCTTTTTTGTATCAACAGTGTCTGTTCCTGTAAATTTATTTGTATTTTGTATTGCAGTCATCTCAGTATTTAATCTTTGAATTTCTCTTTGATAAATGCTGATATCATTGTCTATTTCTGTTCCATGGTCTTTCAGGCATTTATTAAATGCAACCTGGTCTTTTCCAGATTCAATCTCGCACCTCTTATACCATTGAGGCATAACTGCCTGCCTTGCAGTAGCTCCTCCTCCAAGATTCATAAAGAAATTTTTTGCAGTAATAACTGCAGATGTTGCAAGGCATGCTGCTTTCCATCCCTCAACAATCTTTCCAAGATTCTTGACAATATTCTCCCACTGAGCAATAGTCTTGTTCAGATTTTTTATTCTCTCCCTTGTCTTGTCAGGAGAAAGCTCTATTGCTCTTTTCTCAATTCCAACTTCAAACGGAAAGTCTGCTTGAGATACAAAATTAAAGTCAAAAGACTTAATTGTAACCTTGGCTGTCTTCTTGTAATAAATTGTGTCAAGAGTTATTTGGTAATCATCAAAGCTTCTTGTTCGATAAGCAGTGCTCAAATTAAATCTTTCTTCTTTATTGTCATTAATTTTCACTAAATCAACCTTGTCTGGATATAATTTTACAAGCCTGAAAACATTTGCAAATGTTTCTGTCTCCTGTATTTTTTCAGCAGGAAGCTTATTGCCTGATTTTGTCACACTAAAAGAAGCAGAGGCATCATCTCTTGAAGGAGACTCAATTTTTATTAATCTTATTTTGTGAGTTCCAATTCCAAGATATCCAATTCCAATATTCTCAAGATGAGTGCCCGCGCTTTTTGCATAAGGCGTGTCTGCATAATCCTGAACAAGCTTCAAAAATAAGTTTCTTGCTGTCTCATTCAATTGTGCCTGTTCTGCCAGCAATGCAAGTTTGTAAAAAGCTTTTGCAGCAAAAATCTCGTTTCCCTCTCCTGCGCTTCCGTAATAATTCTCTATTTCCTGCGCCTGTGCTTTAGCCATGTCAAAAGCCCTTTTTGTTTCATCATCAAGAACAGCGTCGCTTAATTGCTTCTCTTTCTGCTCTTTCCTGAATAAATCCCACCATGCTTGTGTATTCTTTTGCTGCTCAACAACTCCCTCGCTATAGCTCAATGTCTCTGTTTTTTCAGGGCATGAAATCTTCACAGATTTTGTAACAGAGCCACTTGTAGTTTTAGTTACTTTCTCCCTGTAAATCACAAATGAGACTCTGCTTACTTTCAAATCTTTAAGGAATTTCTGCGAGTCAGTGCTTCCAATATCAATCAATGTTGTTCCGGAAAATAATTTTATCTTGTCCCCATCTTTCTCCATTTTTGTAATATATTTTGCCTGGCTGGGAGTATTATAAACTATTAATAATCCATTTTTCTTCTTGGTTTTCTCGCTTTCATATTTATTATACAAATCAATAAGCTTAGGAACATTGTCAAGATTAACATTTTCAAGTTCTGAAAAGCTCCAGACTTTTCCCTGTTCATCCTCCAAATTTTTCATCTGGAATGTCTTGCTTTCAAACTCAACACTCTGAATTTCCTGTTTTTTCTGAGTTTCCTGTTTTATATTTATTTCAACAACCTTGCATTTATTGTCAAGAAATTTTTCTCCTTCAGTAAGCCATATTGTATTATCATCAACCTCTAGCTGAACTCTCTTAAATCCTGCAGTTACAGCATCTAATTTCATTTTAAATCCTGCCTTGCAGTAAAATCCAGGAAGATAAATCTTGTTTGAAGTCTGTCCCTGCTGCAGAACAAGGCTTGATATTCTTGTATCCTTGTCAGCATAAACAGAAATTTTTGCACTGCTTGATTCAATATCTTCTGCCCTCAAGTAAGCCTGCCCTTTGAAAATTGAGTTTTCTTTGTAATTATCTCCTATGCCCCAGTACTCATTATCAACAGGCTTCAAATAATAATTATTGCTTCCAGAGCCGTAAAATCCAAATGCATCAAATGTCAGTGCTCCTGTCAAATTTACTTTTATTGAATCAGGCATATCTTTTTCAGCAGGAATTCTCTTCAAAACAACTACAACATAACCTGCATCATTAATTAATGGATTATTAAGAAATCCTTTCTGAGAATATATAGCCTCTCTGTTTGGATGAAATCCAACCCCGGCAATATACTTGTTGCTTCCATTTGAATTATAAGAAACAGATTTTATCTGGCTTACTTCAATCAATGGATTAAGCTTTAAAATATCAACTCTGCAGAAAACAGGGACATTCTGCTCTTCCAGTAAATCGCTTCGAACAACTCTCGGAGTGCACCCATCTGGCCTGATGTTCATGTAAAAATCCATGTTTGCCTCGCATTTTTCAGCATTTGACAAATTAGGCCAGTAAGTTGTTGCCTGAGTCATTGAATAGCTATTATATGAATTAGGGGTAAAATACTGCACATTTGAATACGAGCTTGAAAAACTCATTGTCCTGTAATCTGCTGCCATAACTAATGATAATGAAGCTAGCAATACAACAAATAACAGCAATTTTTGAGATTTTTTAATAATTTTAAATAAATTTATCTTTGTTATTTTTTGTTTCATTTTTTAATATTTTTATATTTTCTTGTGTTTAATTTTGTTTTTTATTTTTTATATTTTCTTGTGTTTAATTTTGTTTCATTTTATTTTGTTTCATTTTGTATTTTATTTTATCTTGCAAATTTATTTGCCTATATTTTTGTTTATTTTTTATTCTTCTTTTGCCTCAATATAAACTGAATTTACTTCCAACTGCATATAGCTTTCTTGAAGCTGTTCTATGCTTCTTGGCACAGGAATGCTGCTGGTTTGCACTTCTAAAACTCCTTTTTCAAGCATGTCATCTGTGAAATAATCCTGTGTCTTCCCCCCGCCCGAAACCAGGCTTGTTAATGTTTGAGAGGGAATATCAACTGTAAAGCATTTTTCTTCTGTTGCCCCAAATACTCCAAGTATTCCTGATTTAGGAACCTCTGCACACTTCTCGCTCTTAGTTCCAGGAATGATTATTGATGAATTCCTGTAGACAAAAACAGAGATATTGTAAAATCCCTCTGAAAGCTGTAATTCCTTCTGCTCAGGCCATACTAAAGTCCTTCCATTTTCTCCTAAAAATGTAATTACAGCAAAATCATCAGTATCTTTATTATCAACTTTCAAATTTACAGTTACATTGAAAAGCTTGTCAAGGACAATGTCAACGCTTCCTTCAATATTTGATGAAAATTGAACTCTTTTTCTTGCATAACCATCAGCTTTTGCAGTTATAAATCCATTAATACATTGCGGGAATTTGCCTTTTAGAACAGCTTCATCAGCTTCATTATTTATTACAGTTCTGCCAATATCACATCTCTCTCCCAAACATTCAAAGCTAATATCTGCCTCAACTGGCTCAAGCTTATTATCATAGGAGTAAACAGAGATATCAGAGTTCATATAATTGCACAATTCTGTCTCTTCAGGAATAGCAGTTGCATTTAAGGCATTTCTCGGCTTGTTCTTGTCAATAATGACTGCAACAGGAAACTGGAAAATCTCATTCTCATTAAATATCTGTACAAGAACCGGATACTTAATATCATAAACAAAATGATACGGAACATAGCAGAATCCAAGTATTCCCAATCCTGCCTGGGTTCCTACTGGTTCTGCAATCATAATTCCATTGTCAGCATTCCAGACTTCCATTTTGCTCGGCCAGTTTGCATTATACATAAAATTAACTTGCTCGTCAGTCAAGTCCAAGTTAAAATATTTTTCTTTGCTTTTTCCCTGGGCATTAATTGCCTGCATGTTTGCCTCCAATGCCTCCTGCAGATTCAAGAAAACACTTCTTGCATTCCATGTCTTTGGAGAGCATGAAATCTCAACACCATCTACAGGAGCATAATTTCTCAGAACATCAACAGCATAATTTTCAAGAAATGAATTCTGCTTCTCGTAATTGTAAATCTTCAGGGCTTCAGAATAAAACTTCCCTGTTCTCGTGCTTATGCTTGTCTTATGGCTTGTCTGTCTTGCACTTTCGCTTTCTCTTGACATGTCCAAATCAGACTGCACATTAACCTGAATGTCATAATCATTTATTGTTGTGCTTACTTTCGGCTTTGAAAAATTTATTGTATACCCTTGCTGTTCATAGCCTGAAAAATCACAATCAAGATTTTCTTCAATATATTTATCAAGCTGGTCTTCCATTTTCTGCCTGCCTGGCACTTGCTCTTTTACAAGATTATTTCCTGAAATATAATACCAGTATGGAACACCTGAGCCGTAAAAGTCAAGCATGTTTGAAAATGGTGAAAAGCTCGAGCCAGCCTGAAATTCAGGAGGATAAATGTATCCGCCCTGTTGTCCAAGAATATTCTTTGCCTCTATTGCTTTATCCTCAATGCATGTCAGAAAATAATTCTCAATTGGCTGGAATCTTGCAGGAAGTTTGCTGACAAAAATCTTGTCCCTGAAAACAAAAAATATTGCAATTCCCGCCACAATTACAATTGCTATTATGATAAAAACTGTGATTTGCCCTTTATTTTTCATTTTGCTATTCATCTTTTTTCTTCTCCACTTTCTTTTTTATCAGCATCATAATTTCTGTATTAATATCTTTCTCAATAAACTCTTTAAACTTCTCCCACAATTTTTCATCTTCAATTAAAAGCAGATACTTTTTCATTCTTGCCTCTTTTTTATTTCTTCAGACTTGTTTTTCCTTATTAAAAGAACAAAATCTTGTATTTAAATCTTATTATTAATTAATTTACTTAGTAAGTTAATAAGAACATTAAGCAGAAAAAGGTTTATAATCTGCTTAATATGAGTATAAATATGGACCCGTGGTCTAGTGGTTAGCTTATTTAATAAGCCCATAAATGACGCATCGTTGACGTCGATGAGATCCGCAGTTCAATTCTGCGCGGGTCCATTTTATCATTAAATTTAAAAACCATCTTTATATCGAAATATCATGAAACTGCCGAAAAAAACAAAAAGATTTTGCCCGTACTGCAAGAAGCAGACAGAGCAGAAGATAGAATTAGTAAGCACAGGACATAAAAGAGGAAGTTTGAAATGGGGAAGCTTGCTAAGGGCAAAATTAAGGGGAAAGGGAAGAGGACATGGAAATCTTGGAAGATGGGGAAGCAAGCCGGCTGTGACAAAATGGAAAAGAAAGACAAAATCAACAAAAAGGCTTGTTGTCTTATACACTTGCCAAACTTGCAAGAAAAGCAAGCCATCAAGTTTCTCAAGAAGGGTAAGTAAAATTCAGATAGAGGAGCCCCAGAAAAAATAAATTAAAAAATGGCTGAAAAAAAGAAATTTTTTGATGTTGAACTTGAATTAATAAATGAAAAAGTAAAGCTTCTTTCATATACAATTGAGCAGCTTGACAAGAGAACAATAAAGCTCGACTTGACGCGAATGCTGAAGGGAAAAAGCCTCGAGGCAGTTTTCCAGATAAAAATGGAAAATGGAAAAGCTTCAGGATATATAAAAAAAATTTCAGTATTCCCATTTTTCATAAGAAGAATGATGAGAAAATCTGTTTCTTATGTTGAGGATTCATTTTCCTGCGAGTGTTCTGATTCCTTTCTCAGGATGAAGATATTCTTAATCACAAGAAAAAAAGTTACAAGAGCTGTAAGAAAAGCACTTAGAGAAGAAGGAAGAAAATATTTGCAAGAATACGCAAAAGACAAAGTTAGAGATGATATTTTTCTTGACATAATAGGCAATAAAATCCAAAAATCTCTCTCCCTCAAGTTAAAAAAAATCTACCCTCTTGCTCTCTGCGAAATCCGTAAGATTAATATAGAAAAAGAAAAGCCAAAAATAGAAGTTGAAAAAATTATAGAGAAGAAAGAAGAAAAAAAGGAATAATTCTATTTACTTTAATTATTCTCATTATTAATAACACCTAAACTATCTTAAATTTTAAATCAATAATCAGGTTAAATTAAGCTAATAAATGTCTTCTAAATCAAAAACAAAGTTAAGTTCAAGCTAAGAAGCATAAAAGATACAAAACCTTAAAAATAATCTTTTTCTCATATTTTCAAGCCTGTATAGCTCAGCTGGTCAGAGCATCGGTTTTGTATCAATGCAAGAAAACCGGGGGTCGGGAGTTCGAATCTCTCTACAGGCTTAGTTATCCTCTATTTTCTCAATTTTCCCTGCTGTCTCCAGAATTTTCACAATCTCAACAGGAAGATTCGCAATATCTCCTTTTTTGAAAGGTCCTATCATCTCTCCTTCTGTGCCAAGAAATTCAGAAGTATCTTCCTTAAAAACAATCATCCTGTTCTTCTCTTGTTCCTGCTTCTTCCCGTTTAAAAATTCAGATATTTTCTTTTCAGTGTCTTCCATGCTTTTTATTATCTTCTCAAAAAGCTCTCTCTCAAAATCAAGCATATTCTCAAAATCTCTCTTTGAAATTCCAGTCTCAGCAGCAACAAAAGCCAGATTCAAGAGCTTCTTTCTTCTTCTAAGCATAAGCTCTCGGAATATGCTTATTGCATTTTCAAACTGCTTCTTTGACTTGATTACAGCATCTGAAAACATGTCTGTATCTTTCAAAGTCATCTGTTTTTTGTCCTCAAAATAGTCTCTTACATCATCAAAAAAACTTCCGGGCAGGATTTGTATCTGCTCAGAATATCTTTCCTTTCTCAAAAGCTCGTATAAATCATTATATGTTATCATACTATATTCTTCAAATTTTTATATTTCTGCTAGTTAATTTTCATTTATAAGAATTATTATGCTGAAATAGAACATAACCTAATTAATAAAAAAAGCCCATGAAGTTAACTAATAAAAACAAATAAATAAGGTTTGGTGGCATTAATAAGAGATAAAAAATCTAAACTTCAACCTCATACTCATATACAGACTCATAATCATTGTACAAAGTGCACATTTCTTCCTGGCTCAATTTTTCAAAATACTTTCTGAACGGCCTCATTGAATTATTATGAGCAGAAATAGCAACAGAAACTTTTTCATCTCTCATTATTTCCAGCAAGTATTTAATAAAAGACAAAACTCTTTTATCAACATCCTCAAAGCTTTCTCCTTCAGGAGGCCTGTTTTTATATCCTCTATGCCACAAATCATATTTTTTGTATCCATATTTCTGAACAATCTCAAGATGAGTGTGTCCTTGCAAATTCCCATAATTTCTCTCTCTAATTCTCTTGTCAGTTATTATTTTAACATGCTTATGAAATTTCAAAACTTCTCTCAATGTCTGCCTGCTTCTCAGCAAGTCAGACTGAAAAGCAAGCGCAAACTTTTTATCTCGCAATCTTAAAGCAATAATTTTCGCATCTCTAATTCCTCTTCTGCTTAAAGAAACATCTCTCCAGCCAGAAAAAATTCCTTCTTCGTTGTCAGCAGTCATGCCATGCCTGAACAAGTAAATTTTACACTTCATAATTTCCTCTTTTTTGTGCAAATAAAAGATAAATCTACTATATAAAATTATCCAAAATTATGTTAAACAAATAACTAAGGAATTATAGTTAATATTAAAAACTACAATAAATATCTATATTTATGTTCAATTTCCTGAAAGATAAGCTGAAATCATGGATAAAGCCGAAAGTTGTAGTTCTGAAACCAAAAAAAGAAGAAAAGAAAATCAAGGAAAAAAAGCCAAAAGAAAAAATTGAACATAAAATACGGACAAAAAAAGAGCTGGAAGAAGAAAGAAAAATTTCAAGTGATTTAATAGAAGATATCAAGAAAGAAAAAGGAGAAGAAATAAGGCCTATTCCGCGCCCTGATGAAATTATTGAACAAATCAAGCAGGAAAAAGAAAAAAAAGAAACAGAAGAAAAAAAATCATTCTGGGAGAGAATTGGGTTGTCAAGAAAATACAGAATAACAGAACAAGATTTTTCAGAGTTATTTGAGAGTTTAGAAAATATTTTGCTTGAAAATAATGTCGCTCTTGATGTTGTTGATTACTTGCGCGAGAACTTGAAAAAAGAACTTGTTGACAAGGAAGTAAAAAAAGAAGAGGTTGAAGAAGCAATAAAAACAGCTCTTAAAAACTCGCTCTCAAGTTTATTTATTCAGGGTTTTAATTTAATCGAGAAAATAAAAAGCAAAGAAGGTGTATTTGTTATTGTTTTCTTTGGGATAAATGGAAGCGGAAAAACAACAACAATTGCTAAGCTCGCAAGTTTCTTAAAACAGAATAAAATCTCAAGTGTTTTCGCAGCAGCAGACACATTTAGAGCAGCAAGCATTGAGCAGCTTGTCAAGCATGGAGAAAAGCTCAGAATTAAAGTAATAAAACAAACATACGGCTCAGACCCGGCAGCAGTTGCATATGATGCAATAGAATATGCAAAGGCAAGAAAAATAAAAGTTGTTCTTGTAGACACAGCAGGAAGAATGTACACTAACTCAAGTCTTCTCAAGGAAATGGAAAAAATTATTCGAGTAAGCAAGCCAGACTTGAAATTATTTGTAGGAGAAGCCATAACAGGAAATGATGCGACAGAACAAGCCAAGACATTTAACCAGGCAGTTGGAATTGATGGAATAATTCTAAGCAAGCAGGATGTTGATGAAAAAGGCGGAACAAGTTTAAGTGTCAGTTATGTGACAGGAAAGCCAATCTTATTTCTCGGAACAGGGCAGGATTACAAAGATTTGGAGGAATTCAATAAAGAAGAAATAATCAAAGCACTGGGTTTAGATTAAATAACATTGAATTCTAGTAAATATAATCCTTAAAAACCCAAAAAGCCCTTAGGAATTATGTTAGATGACTTATACAACTATCAAAGCCTGAACCTGTTAAGCCCTGTTCAGCGACCCGAGGGCATCAGCCCGAAAATGCAATGTGGCAAGTAAGATTAATTTTAGAGTAATTTTAAGGACGGGGGACGGGGCGCGCTTTTATTATTAATTCTAGAGTAGTAAAAATATGGGAAGATTTATAAACATGCCATTAATATCTAATTGTATGATAATTAAAGAAACATTAACAAGTATTGTATTGGTAGGAGTATTGGCTTTAGGCACAATAGGATGTTCAAAATCTGAAGGAGAAAAAGCATCAGCTCCTAAACCAGTTGCATCAGTTCCAACATGGGGTACTGGAACGGGTGTTGCAACAGGAGATATGAATGGAGATGGAAGATTAGATGCTGTTGTTGTTTCATATGTTGGAAATTTAACTGCAAACGTTTACTTAAATGAAAATTTAGGAAATGGTCAATATAAAACTAGAAAAATAGGATCAGTTCCAACATGGGGTACTGGAGCGGGTGTTGCAACAGGAGATATGAATGGAGATGGAAGATTAGATGCTGTTGTTGTTTCATATGTTGGAAATTTAACTGCAAACGTTTATGAATTATTGAACAATGGTGATGGAACTTTTTCTCCGAGAGAATAAATCTTTCGGTTTCTATTTTTTTAGTCCGAATTTTGAATTAGACATAACATCCCATATTAACAGAAGTTGAGTTCTCCTCGTGACTGAAGGGAACAGAGCTGAGAACTCAATTTGGGAAAATCACGAGCCGAGTAAAATTCCTGTTAATGCCTGTTAAGTGCCCTGAGCGATAGCGAAAGCGCAGCGTCCCAAAAATTCTGAAAGAATTTTGAGTTCAAAAATCGTGCGTGGGCGGGTGGGAAATTTGAATTAGTGAGGGGCAAAATTTATAAGCAGTCTGAAGTTCTCAAATGTCATGGCATACTATTGGTTGGATTCATTTCCAAAAGATAAAGTGGAAAATCTTGCAGATTTATGTAGTCGAGAGCTTAATATGCAAGATAGTTCATGCGAACTTCCAAATAGACAATGGTTAAGCGATAACAAAGTTTGTCTTGTAAGATATACTCCTAAAGAAGATTTTCCACTTTTAGTTCAGTGTTGGTCAAGTTGTAATTATAGAACTCCAGAAGTAAAAGATTTTCTAAGAAGAATTGCAGAAATGGCTAATATAAAACAATTCTATGACGGAGCAGGTGACAGAGATATGAAGCCTGTAGATGTAGCTGTGTTGAGATAATTTTGCCCCGAACGTAACTTGGGAGCACGATTTTTGAATTTCACTTAATCGCTGTTATATTCGTTTTCGAAGCTCAGAGCTGGAAAATCTTTGATTTTCCCTCGAGCGGAGAAAACCGAAAGATTTAACTTCTGATATTGTGAACGGAGTGAACAAGGAAGAAGATTAAAACTTTCGAGTTCAAAAGTCGGCGTATAAAGCTCGGAGAGCATTAGAGTAAAAGAAGTAAGAGGGGTTCGGGCGATATATTTTTAAAGTTTATATTATTCCTAATTAATGAAGAGGTAAGTGGGTAAAAATGGGAAAAGATAATCAATTAGTAGAAATTGTTTTGGATAAGCGATCTTTAGAGGGTTGTTTAAGTGGCAGTATCGCTGAAAGAAATCGATATATAAATAATCTTGTAAATTCTACAGAAGATAAAAAAGTAGTAGTCACAAAAGAATTCCGGGATGGATTATATGAAGCTATGATACATCCAGAGTCCCAAACTTCAGTTACAGTAGATGGCTGGTTCACAACTACTTACTTAACACTATCACAGAAGCTTGGAATTGAGTATACCCCAGAAGAACTGAGAGAAATTTTATTTAAAAATCATAACATTCCCTTAGGTGTAGGGTTAGTACTAGCAAAGGTTGTGGAAATGGGGGCTAGAGTAGAACCTGAAGAAATAGGTAGATACCTTAGTATTCATGATATGGAAGATGTAGCAAAAAACAATCTATTTAGGGGTAAAACAAAATATTTTTTAGAATCGAAATATGCTACTTGTTTACAAGAGATGGAAAGTACTAAAAAACAAATTATTGAAAAAGCAAAAGAATTTAAGGCAAGGTGGCAGGAATATGTGAGGAAATCGTGGTTTTATAGATTATCCCACAAACCTCCTGAGGATGTTATACCATGGCCTCTTGAGCATAATTTACAAATGCTACAGTATGATAGGGAAGTTCTATCACGTTGTATGGAAGTACTCAATAGACAAGTTGGCGTTTAGAATTTTAATTTAGTAATAATTTTGTAATTGCTAGCCCGAAACCCCTCTTTTACGATATAGCCGACTTCTGAATTGTATATAATCGCTGTTATACGCCCCGAAAGTCCGCAGACTTGAGAATGCAATGTGGTCGACTGACTGAAAGGAAGGAGAAGTAATTTTTCGGGCGAGCCAATTTCGTAGGGTGGGAAACGAAAAAGGGGCACTTTCGAAAGGTTTAAAAGTCGACGCTTATTATCATCATTGAGGTGATTCGTCCTCAGCGATTTCTGAGAAAATAACAAGATGGCAGATCAAACTTATGATACAAAGAATATAGGTCTTTTAGATAGACTTGTCTGTGAAAGAGTAAAGGGGCATCCTTTAAATGAGCAATTAAAGGAACAAGGGAAAAGAAATTCTATAGATAGATTGTTTGGAATTGTTGCATTGGTTAGCGGAGCAACTGCAGGATTTTTAGACGGATTTGGAATAAATGCTCCATTGGTAGCAGATTTATCTATGAAAATTGCTCCAACCGTTCTTCAATCTGGAGCAGAGTATTTAGTTGGAAGTTTTACAATGGCATCAGTAGAAAGGTACTCAGAATCTGCCTTGCCATTTGCTGCACGAGGAGCAGTTTTAGGTGCAGGAAAAACTGCAGTTGGTTATTGTATTGGATTTACTGCTGCAAATCTTGTTAAAAAGTATTTGTGATTCTTTGAGAGTGCCCCTAACGTGGGTGGGAATTCCAATAAGCGAGCCCGAAAAATTATTCGACTTAACATATGCACTTTTACGAAGCTTGCCGGAGGCAAGTTTGGGTGGAGCCGAGCGGCAGAGCGAAGGCGGAACCGTAAAAGTGCTGTTAAGTCCCCTGAGCAAACTTGCGAAGGTCGAGAATTTTTGGAACAAAAATTCGGAGAAGTCGGCCGAGGGCGCCGTAAAATTAAGGGGAACTTCCGTTAGCTTTATCCAGCAATCTGTTTAAATAGAAAACTGCAAAATCTCTCAATAGCAGAGTTTTTGCCATATTCATATGATAATCAGAACTAAAAGCATTACCAACAACTTCGGCAAGACCTCTATCTTCATGGATTCTGGCGATGTCTGTTTCTCTACCATACCTTCGCATTTTTTCCGGGCTCATTGCAACAACTTCAGGGTCTGTTACATTTCTATAGATTATCTCAATCCAACCTCCTCGTTTCCATGATTCTGGAGTATAAAATTCTCCAAATTCATCGTGTTGGTTGCGAAGAACTACAGGCACAGAATTATATTTTATATTATGAACTTCTCCGTTTTCTCTCCAAGATAAAGATAAAAATCCGTCACTTGGTTCTCCATCAAGCTGCCACTCATCTTTAAATCTTTCATAATCTTCAAGCCAAGGGAGTTCCATATCTGCTTCTCTCAAAACACGCAGATAATAAGCCATGTCTTCATCATACCATAGCTTAACAATATCCTTCGCATCTGCGATTAAAGAAACATCAGTTCTAACTTTCTCTGGTAAATCCATCACAGCTAAATGAATAGGAACAGTAGCAGTAACTGCTTCTCCTCTCTGATAAACAGATTGAATAGGAAGTTCCCCTCTAACTAATTTTTCATCCATGAATAAAAGAATAAGATTAGTCTTTAAAAGGATTATTGTGATGAAAAATCTAATAGGCGCCCGAGGCTGATTGCAACTAACATCGCGATTAAGAGAAGTTTTTTGCCCTCCAAAAATCCGACCCATATAACTGGAGGATTTTTGAGAGTTGGCAAAAAATTTGGGAAACCGAAGTGCAACGAGGTTTCCTCTTAATCGCTGTTAGGCGACCCGACGACCGAAGGGAGGAGAGTGCAACGTGGCAAGGATTTTTTCTTCGAAAAATCCGCAGAGTAAATTTTTGGGCGAGAAGTAATCATAAAGTTTATATATTTATATAACATTCTTTATAGTATGGTAAATGAGAAAAATCATACAGTTGATTATAGGGCATTTGAATCTAAATTTGCAAGAGGAGAGTACATTAGCCCTGGACAATTAGAAGGAATATTGGAAAGAGAAAGAGAGTTAGATGAACATGCACTAGACAATAATGCTCCTTCTGCAATGCCTTCTCCTTGGCAAAGACCTAGACTTTCTCATGAAGAATATTTTTGGTTAAAGGAAAATCACCCAGAATATACAGCAGCTTATGAAAAAGAAATGAGTTCTCGTGAAGAAAAGATAATGACTGCAGTAATGATTGTAGGAGGTGTTGCTGTTTATGGTGGTATTGGGTATGGAATATATAAACTTATAAACTTTTTTTTGAATAAGTAATAGAATTCTTAAGATGTCCTATTATCGCCCAAAAATTTATTTTGCCTAACATATGCGATTAAGCGATGTTTTTCGGACTATCTAAAAATATTATAAATTTCCGAAAAATATGGGTGGAGCGAGGTGCAACCGAGCGTAACCACTTAATCGCTGTTAGTTGCCCACGAATACTTGGAGTGGTTGATTTTTAGTGCAATGTTGCGAAGCAAAAAATCAAAGTTTGCCCCCGAGCAAGCGAAAAAATCAAAAAGTCAAGTCCATTTCAGAAGCGTATAAAACAATAAGTTCATGTATAAATCTATCCACCTTTTCTCTGCTGGATTTAGGTCTAAAAATCTCTGTGGTAGTATCTCTTATCTCATCAGTTCCTAAATCTTTATCATTCCTCCTTTTACAATGCCATAATAATCTTCGTGAATATTGCATGGCTTTCTGTTGATATAAGAAATCATGAGCTATTTTATCTAAAACTTGTTGGCTTGTTAAATATTCGTTACTATTTCCTCTTAATCTCTCTGAACCGGTATATAAAATAAAATCAACAAGAGTGACATCATGGTAGTGAGGGTATGGCAGATTATTATCTGTAAATTGATTTAAATCATCTTTGGAAAAGAATGCTATACCATTCTCCCTATCTTTGCTCTTTGAATTCTTATCTAGTTCTAATACCATTCTAGGAACATAGATAAGTTGAGACAACTCGTCAGTTGGTAAACCTATTCCTTCTGCACCACATGGAAATAAATGTAGATTCCCAGCTCGTTCTTGCATAAAAAGATTAGCTATCTCATAGCCTCCTCTTGCTTGGACAGAGCGCCAAAGCGCGTGAAATTTTCTATAAAAATACTCATCCCAAGAGCACTTGTCAAATCTTTCTTTTAATGTCTTTTCCATAGCATGAATAATATTAAAAGAGTATATAAATCTTCCTTTTGTAATCACTAATAAATGAATAATTATCAGTGGTAGAGCTTCCGTTCATTTTCGTAGCGAGGGGGCAAATTGCAACTAACATATTGGATATGGAAATTATGGTAAATTTACATATCCAATTAAGATATATAGTAATCTTTATAAATAATAAAAAAATGTAAAACTTATGAAATATCAAGGGTTATTAAAAAAACTTGAAGAAAATCTTCTTCTGAAAAATTATTCAGGGGAAACTATAAAATCTTATCTGATTCATGTCAAAAAATATCTTGAATTCACAGAAAACAAAGGTATGAATAAAGAAACTGCCAGTAATTTTGCTCTTTTTCAGCTAAAGAAAAATGAACCATCTTCAGTTTCTCACAGCATATTTGCAATAGAATATTTCTTTAAGAATATATTAAATCAAAAAATCTGTATTCCAAAACCAAAGAGAAACAAAAAAATTCCCGAGATACTAACAAAAGAAGAAATCAGACAAATGGTTCAGGCAACAAGCAATATAAAGCACAAGCTAATACTAAAGGTTTTATATGGCTGCGGGCTCCGCGTTTCTGAAATCATAAATTTAATGAAAGAGGATGTTAACTTTTCAGAAAAGTTGATTCATATTAGCCTTGGGAAAGGAAAAAAAGACAGGTTTGTTAAAATTCCGGATTCATTAAAAGAAGAGCTTGAAGCATATTGCAAGCTGAATAGTGATAAAATATTATTTCCTTCCAACAGGGAAGGAAAATTAACTAAAAAAACAATTGCAAAAATAGTAGAAAATTCTGCAAAAAAAGCAGGAATTAAAAAAGAAGTTTATCCTCATTTATTAAGGCATAGTTTTGCAACCCATCTTCTTGAGCAGGGAACAGATTTAAGAATAATACAGAAACTACTTGGACACTCAGATATAAAAACCACTCAAATTTATACTCAAATCTCACAGGCAAACATAAAAAATATAAAAAGCCCTCTTGACACAATATAAGGAAAATAAAACATGTTTGAAAAACTTTCATCAGCAATAAAAAAAGCAACAGACAAGATAGCTAATGCTATTTTTCTTGACAAAAATATTGTTGAAAGCATCATAAAAGACTTGCAGAGAGCTTTGATAGAAGCAGATGTAAATATTCATCTTGTCAAAAATTTAAGTGACGAACTAAGAAAAGCAGCTTTTGACGAGAGAATTAAGGGAATAGAGAAAAAAGAGCATATAATCAAGTTGCTTCATGATAAATTGCTCGAAATTTTAGGAGGAAGCCAGAAAGAATTAGAATTAGAAAAAAACAAGAATATTAAAATTATGCTTCTTGGATTGTACGGAGCAGGAAAATGCGTTCATAAAGATACAAAAATACAACTTTCAACAGGCGAGTTGATTAAAGCAGAAAAATTATATGATAAATATTTATTTTTAAGAGAATCATATTTAGAAGACGGAAAAATAATAGATATTTCAAGCCAGGAATTATTTGTCCCATCATTTAATCCTAAAACCTGCAAGATAGAAAATAAAAAAGCAACTCATTTGTGGAAGCTGAAAAAGAAAGAATTATATGAAGTAAAAATAGATAATGGCAATGATTTCTCAATCAGAGTAACTCCAGAACATCCCTTTTTCGCCTTAAAGGAGGGGAAGATTATTCAAATAAGAGCAGATGAGTTAACTAAAGAAAATTTCATTGCCATTCCAGAAAAAATAGAAATTAGTGGAATTCCTCAGTCAATTAGAAATAAAATAAAAACTCTTAATTTAGACCTCTGCCTGACTAAAAAGCAAGTTCAAGAGATTATAAGAGACAAAGAAATAAAAGAGATTTGTAAAAGCCTTAAATGCCAAAAAAATTACTGCTGTTTTACAATCTCTTTAAGAGAGGGGCAAGTTCCAATAGAATTAGTAAGCCTGGAGAATTTTAACATTATTACTGCAAAGTTAAAAAACAGTAAAAATATTATTTCAATTCCTTTAACAATTAATCCAGAGTTTGCAGAATTTTTAGGATATTTAATGGGAGATGGGCATATCGGAAAACAATATATTGAAATAGTAAGCGAAGACAAGGAGATTATTGAAAGGCTAACTTATCTTGGGAAGAACTTATTTAATACTGCCCCAAAAATTAAGAGAGATTTAAGGACCAACAAAATGTTCAGAGTAATCTTCTGTTCAACAACCTTAGTCAAATTATTAGAGATATTTAAATTAAAAGCTGGCAGAAAAGGAACGAACATGGAAGTTCCTGAAGAAATACTAAAATCAGATAATGAGGTTGTCAAAAGTTTTATAAAAGCATATTTTGATTGCGATGGCTCACCATCAAAAGGCTCAAGGCAGATTGAATTAACTTCTGAAAGCAAAACATTAATTCAACAAATAAGTTTTCTGCTTAAAAGATTTTCAATATCAAGCTCCATATCCTGCAAGAAAGTAAATGGCAAGGATTATTGCAGAATGATAATCTCCGGAAGATCATCTGAAAGATACGCAGAAAAAATAGGCTCGGTTATTTTTCATAAAAAAGAAAACCTATCAAAATTCCAGTTATATGGGCAAATTCAGGGAAGTGGAAGAAATGAGATGATTCCACTGGGAGATTATTTAAAGAATATCAGGGAGATGGGAGGGTTCTCGATAGGAGAAATCCAGAGTGCAGTTAATAGCTATGGAAGATATGAAGAAGCAGGGTTTATCTCCAAAGAGCAGTTAATTAAGTTGGTTTTATACTATGAAACAAAAAGATTAGGAATCTTTCCAATAATTCTCAATAAACTAAACCATAATGAAACAATAAATCATAACATTTTAAATGGAATGATAACTCACTTACAGAAAGCAGGATTTATCAATAAAAGCAATATTTTAACTTCAATAGGCAATAAGTATCTTGCCTCAATTAATCAAGAACATTTCTTAAAAGAGTTAAATAATCTAAGGATTTTAGCATACTCGGATGCTAAATGGGGGCAGATAAGTGATATTAAAAAATTAGAAAATGATGAAAATTATGTTTATGATTTGACAATAGAAGATAATCATAGTTTCATCGCAGATAACTTTATTGTGCATAATACAACAACAATCTCAAAATTAGCAGCATATTACAACAAAAGGGGATTTAAAACAGCAGCTCTTGGCTTGGATGTTCATCGTCCAGCTGCTCGCGAGCAGTTAGAACAGCTTGGAAATAAAAATAATTTCAAAGTTTTCATTGACAAAGAAGAGAATAACCCAATAAAAACATGGAAAAAATTTTCTCGCGAGTTAAACCAATATGACTTGATTTTTGTAGACACAGCAGGGAGAGATGCTCTAGATAAAGATTTAATTAATGAAATAAAAAAATTAGGACGCGAGTTGAAGCCAGATTACACAATTCTTGTAATGCCTGCTGATATTGGGCAGGCTGCAAAAAAGCAAGCTTCTGAATTTCAAAAAGCTCTTTCAATTAATGGGGTAATTATAACAAGAATGGATTCAACAGCAAAAGGCGGGGGTGCATTGACAGCGTGCCATGAGACTAAAGCTCCTGTTTATTTTATAACAACAGGCGAGCATGTTCATGATATTGAGTTGTTTAATCCCTCAAGTTTCTTGTCAAGAATGCTTGGCATGGGAGATTTGCAGAGTTTAATAGAAAGAGTTTCATCTGTTGTAGATGAGAAAAAACAAAAGCAAATGCAGGAAAGATTAAAAGAAGGCAAATTCACAATGCTTGATTTATTAGAACAGCTAAAAAGCATGGAAAACATCGGCTCTCTGTCAAAAATAAAAAATTTAATTCCAGGATTAGGAAATGCAAAAATTCCGGAAAACATGCTGGAAAATCAGGAAGAAAAAATAAAAAAATGGAAATTTGCAATCCAGAGCATGACTCGCGAGGAAATAGAAAATCCAGAAATAATTGAAAAACAGACAAGCAGAATAGCAAGAATAGCAAAAGGCTCTGGAATAAATACAAGCGATGTCCGGGCTCTTCTCAAGCAATACAAGATGATTTCAAGTTTTATAAAAG
Organism: Candidatus Pacearchaeota archaeon; assembly: GCA_016866995.1. GTDB lineage: Archaea > Nanobdellota > Nanobdellia > Pacearchaeales > GW2011-AR1 > VGKQ01. Next base: position 40,269 of record VGKQ01000004.1, on the reverse strand, counting down.
ATGGAGATATGTCAGAAATGCAGCAGGGCTTCTCACAAAAGCAGATGCTCAAGTTAGCGAAAAAGTTCGGAAGAAAAATCAGGATGTAACTTTTAATTAATTATTAATTAATATTAAGGATTATAAAACTATTTTTAAGCTATATTGTCTAGGATTAATATTTATCAATTTAACTTATTATAATTATCAGCAATTATTAAATTTAATTTGCACTAATCCCAAAAATATAATCCAGAGTTTTGCCTTAAGGCAAAACTCCCTCTCCAAGAACAGGTGTTTTCATAGAAGAAAGTTCTGCTTTATAATAATCTTTCTCAGAAAATCCAAATATTCTCGCAATAATCAGGCTTGGAAATCTCATTACAGCAGTGTTATAAGCTTGAATTGATTTGATATACTCTCCTCTTGCAACAGCTATTCTGTTCTGTGTCCCTGATAACTCATCTGTAAGCGCAACATACTGCTTGTTTGCCTGTAGTGTAGGATAATTTTCAGCAACCGCGCTTACAAGAGCAGCAACACCATTATTCATCCTAACTCCTGCCTCATCTTTTTGAAGCTGGGATTGCGCAGATTGCCAAGATGTTCTTGCATCAACAATATCCTTCACATATTTTGTCTCAGCCCCAACAGAACTTGCAACAACAGATACAAGATTTGGAATCAAGTCAGCCTGCCTCTGATACTGGTTCTCAACCTCGCTCCACTTCCCGTTAATATTCTGGTTTAAGGTTACAAAACTATTATATCCATAAATTCCATAAAGAACAATAATTACTGCTACTGCAATTACAACCCACCACACAACAGCCAGTCCTTTTTTATTCATTTTTGTTTTTAATAGACTTGTTTTGTTTCTTTATTAAAAGAAAAGATTGATTTATAAACTTATTTATTTTTCAAATAATATATTATCTGAAAATAACATTAATAACATAATTTACTATTTTTAATTTTTAAACTTATCTCCCAGCGCCTCCCCCGCCGCCACCGCCCCCTCCAAATCCGCCTCCGCCAAAACCGCCTCCACTAAATCCTCTGCTTCCCGAGCTTCTTCCTAATGAACTTCCAACCCATAACCAAAATAATGCATTCCAAATTCCAGAAGATTTTTGTTTTGATTTTGTTCTTTGTTTTATCTTATTTCTAAAAATAAATTTTAATATTCTCGGAATTATAAAAAATATTAAAAGAATTATTATAAAAAAAATCCAGTCTCCATATTTTTTGTTGATTCCTCCTGCTTTTCCAGATAAAACCTCTTGCTTATTTTCTTCTATAACCTGTGAGACAGCTGAAGAAAATTCAATAATTCCTTGTGAAACATTTCCTGCATCTCTTAAAGGAACATAATTCTCATCAAGCAACCTTCCAATCTTGGAATCAGGTAAAATTCCTTCTAATCCATATCCTGTTGCAGCAAATATTTTATTCTCCTGAAGACAGTACAATATTAACAAGCCGTTATTCTTGTCGCTTTTTCCAACCTTCCAGTAATTCAGCAAAGAAATAGCAAACTGGCTTGCTCCCCCATATGAAGTGCATTCCTTCATGCTCACAAAAACAACTTCGGCGCTTGTGTCAGAATCAATTCCTGCAAACATGCTTCTTAATTCGCTTGCTTGTTGAGATGAGAAAACTCCTGCAAAATCATTGACATATTTGTCTTTATACTGCGGAAAATCAAGAGCATAAACACTAGAAAAAACAAAAATTATAAGTAATGCCAAAAATATCTTTTTAAAAAATAAATATATAAATTAGGATATTTAAAGCTAATTATGAAAAAAACACGAAAAAAAATAAAATATCTCAAGCCAAGAATGATATGGAACTCAGGCACAATGAGCTACGAGCCTAATGTTAATTCAAATGCAGATAGAAGCAATAATAAATCGCAAAAATTAAATTGGGTATATATAATATTAATAATTCTCGGATTGATTTTATTTTTAATTTTATTAAAAATATTTGGTTAACATGGAAAAAATAATAGCACATGCAGCAGAAGCAATAATTCTCAGAGAAGGAGGCAAAATTATCAAGAGAAGAATAAAAAAATCATATAGAATTCCGGAATTAGATGAAAAATTAAGAAAATTGAGAACAAGAAGCGAATCCAAGTTGCTGGAAAAAGCAAGCAAGTTAATTTCTGTTCCAAAACTAATAAAGTCAGATGAAAAAAGCAAGGAAATTGAACTTGAGTTTCTTGATGGGAAAAAGCTGAGTGAAAATCTTGATAATCTAAAAGATAAATTTGAAATTATGGAGCAAGTAGGAGAAGAAACAGCAAAACTTCATGATAACAATATAATTCACGGAGACTTGACAACATCAAACATGATTTTAGTTGAAAATAAATCAATAAAAGATAGTCAAAAAATAAATAATAAGCCAGCAGCAAAAACAAACAAGTCAATTAAACAATCAACAGGTAACAGTAAGCTAATTACAGATAAGAATAATTTTCAAGTTTACATTATTGATTTTGGGCTCGGCTATATTTCAAGCAGAATAGAGGATAAAGCTGTTGATATTCACTTGCTAAAGCAGGCATTAGAAGCAAAGCATTTTCAAAACTGGGAAAAACTTTTCTCAAGCTTCCTAAAAGGATATAATTCAAAAGATAAAACAAAAATTTTGGAGCAATTGAAAAAAGTTGAGGCAAGAGGAAGATACCGCAAAAATGCTCACTGAATTCGCATTTTTGGGGTGTTCAGAAATTTGAACTTCAGTGAAAATTTCTGACATAAACACTAATTAGAAAAGTAGCCCTGGGAGGATTCGAACCTCCGTCAATGGCTTTCGTTCAGCAAATTCTGATGAATTTGGACCAAAGGCCACTATCCCAAGTCTTCAACAATAAAATTATTGAATTTGACCGCTGGACGACAGGGCTATATTATTATAATAAACAATAGCTTTAAAAATCTTAATAATTCATCAGAATTTTAATGAGTTAAAAACCATCAGGTTTTTAAATCCTCTTTCCAGCATATATTTATGACTGAAAAACTTGAAGAAAAAGAAGCAGAAAAACTAATTGTAGAGCTGGCAAAGCAGGGAAAAACAAGCGAGAAAATTGGATTAATACTCGCAAAAGAGCATAAAATTCTCGCAAAGAAAAATTTAAACAAAAAAATGTCAAAAATTCTAAAAGAAAACAAAGCCTATGTTGATGCAGATATCAAGAATTTAACAGAGAGCCTGGAAAAATTAAAAAAACACATCTCAAAAAATAGAAAAGACAAGATTTGCAGAAGAGCTTTAATGATAAAAGAAGCAAAATTAAGAAAATTAAAAAGTTTGAAATAATTATTAATTAAGTTAATATTAAGATACTTCTAAAATAATTTTAGAGCATTTATTTTAATTATTAATAATAATTTAATCAAAGGTAATTTGCACAATAAAAACTATTAAAAATATAAAGAATATTATCAAGATAATGCTAATTTATCAGGGAAATAGTTTTTCTGCAGAAAAACTATTTCTACTTTCAAGTTCTAACTCACATTTAAATACTAGTATATGCAAAAATTGTTGTGAAAATAAAAAAGAGGAAAAATGCACAAGGCAATTGAAGAAGCGGTTCAGAAATTTCTTGAAATATCAGAAAAAAAACCAGTCAGAATAATTTCTCATCATGATACAGATGGCATAACAGCAGCAGCAATAATGATTTCAACATTAAAAAGGCTTGACAGGATTTTCTCAGTTAATATATTAAAACAATTCCCGGAAAATATCTCAAGTAAGAATGAGATGCTTGTTTTTCTTGACATGGGTTCAAGCAACCTTCATAATTTGTCAGAAATAAAGGATGTTTTTGTAATAGACCATCACGAAATAACCAGCAAAAAGCCGGATAATGTAATTTTTATCAATCCTCATCTATTTGGAGAAGAGCAGATTTCAGCTTCTGGATTGGTTTACTTATTTGCTAAAAATATAGACAAGCAAAATACAGGCTTGGCAAATCTGGCGCTAATTGGGATGGTTGGAGATATGCTGGAAAAAAATATCAGCAAACTAAACAATTTAATAATAGAAGATGCAGAAGTAACAATAAAAAAGGGGTTGTTATTATATCCTTCAACCCGCCCAATACATAAAACCCTCGAATTTTCTTCTTCAATGTTTATTCCAGGAGTGACAGGAAATTCCCGCGGCGTTCTTGAAGTTTTAAAAGAAGCCGGAATAGAAAAAATAAATGGAGAATACAAAAGCCTTATCGAACTCACTGAAGAGGAGAATTCAAAGCTTATCACCTCAATCTTGCTTAGAAGAATAGACAAAAATAATTCTGAAGTTATAGGAAATATTTATCTTGTAAAAGTATTCAACAAGCTTGAAGATGCCCGCGAGCTTTCAGCAATGATAAATGCCTGTTCAAGGCTGGGATTTTCTGAAATCTCGCTGTTAATCTGCCTGGGAAACAAGCAGGCAAGGCTAAAAGCTGAAAAAATATACGCAGATTACAAGCAGCATTTAATAGCTGCGCTAAATTTTGTCTCAACAAACAAAATAATAGGAAAAAATTATATTATTGTAAATGCAAAAGAGAATATAAAAGACACAATAATCGGAACAGTTGCTTCAATAATATCAGTGTCTTCAATGTATGAAGAAGGCACAATAATAATCACAATGGCATACTGCGAGGACAAGATAAAAGTTTCTGCCAGAATTGCAGGAAGAAACGGCAGAAATGTCCGCGAAATTCTCGAGTCAGTTACAAGTAAAATAGGAGGAGAAACAGGAGGGCATGCTCAGGCAGCCGGATGCTATATCTCAAGAGAAAACGAGGAAGCTTTCATTAAATGTCTGACAAAAATTCTTGATATTGAAGTTGTAAAGATATAGACATATATTCAAACCATAGCAAAAACCCTTAAATTAATCAAACTATATTGTTAATGTTATATAATATATTATATTAAATATTTTGTAATTAAACTAATTCAAATATAAATTAGAAGTTAATTCTGAAATATCAAAAAACAAGCAAAGCTTTATAATATCTCTAAATTCTAAAATATTATGGAAAACTTGAAAGAAGGAGACTTGGTTTTATGCGCTGTAACAGACATAGACAGGACTACTGTATTTGTAAAGCTCGAGGAAGGAGAGCAGGGAACAATTGTCACAAGCGAAATAGCTCCTGGAAGAATAAGAAATCTTAGAGATTATGTAATTCCTGGAAAAAAAATAGTCTGTAAAGTTCTCAAAATAGATGAAAAAGGAAACATTAATCTCAGCTTGAGAAGAGTTTCTCTCAAAGAAAAACAGGAAGTTATGGAAAAATACGAAAAAGAAAAAAATTCAGTAAGCATTTTAAAATCTGTTCTTGGAGAAAAAGCTGCAGATGTGGCAGAAAAAATAAAAAAAGAGTCAAGTTTATATGAGTTTCTGCAAAATTGCAAGATTAATCCGGAAAAACTTGAAAAACATCTGGAAAAAGAGGAGGCAGAAAAAATATGCAAAATTCTCCAGGAAAAAAAAGAAAAAGCAGTGGAAGTAAAAAAAATATTTAACCTTTCAAGCAAAAGCCCTGATGGAGTCAAAACAATAAAGAGCATGCTTTCATTCTGCAAAGGAAACTGCGAGATTTCTTACATGGCAGCAGGAAAATATGCAATAAAAATCAAGTCAGCAGATTACAAAAAGGCAAACCAGGAAATATCCCAGTCTCTTGATAAAATAGAAAAACAAGCAAAGGAAAAAAAGGCAGAATTCCAAGTTTCAAGATAGTATAATAATATTTAAAAACTTCTAAAGTAAAAATAAATATATAAAAATGGTGGAAGATAAAGTTGTAATGATGGTTGCTGCAGGCAAGGTTCTTGAATATATGGACAAAAAGCCGCGGGCAGATGTTGAGCAGATTTTAAGATATGTGATGAAAGAGATAAAAGCAGATAAAAAAGAAAAAATCGGCGCAATTGCAGCAGCAAATCTTGCAATTAAATTCAAGCAGAAAAATCCAGAAGCTGCAAACAAGAAAATAATGCAGGAAATAATGAACGAAATAGGCAATATTTCCAAGTCAATAAACAATGAAGATTATTATTCTGATGAACAAGTAAATTAAATTGATGATTTTCAAAATTATCGACGATAAAAATGAAATTAAAAAAATGTCAGGTTTGTGGAAATTATACACTAAAATCATCTCATTGCGGAAAAGAAACTAAGAATGCGCATTACAAGTATATAAAAATTAATCTAAAAAAATAAAATCTGTAATTAATGTAATAAACAGCCATTAAATCAATTTAAACAATAAAGAGATTGAGTTATAAGTTAATAATAGAAAATTATTCAAGTTTCATTTGCTTCTCTTTCAGCATCGGCTCGCCATATTTTCCGTCAAAGCCGGGCTTGACTCTTATCTTTCCAATTCTGTTGTCAATTATAAGATTAACAAGCAGCTCATCATTAGGCAGCACTTTTCTTAAGTCGTCTGTTCCAATATCAAGCAAAATCCTGAACTCATTTCCAAATTTTTCAATCAGTAAGTTGTATGTAAGCCATGTTTTTCTTGAAGCAAGAGTTGAAGCTTTTGCCAAAGCAATTAATTCATGCAAAGGAAGAAGCTTGTAAAATGGCTTTTTCCGAGGATAAACATAACTTTCCTGGTTTTTCAATTTTTCAACTCGGTTTTCAACCCCAATTGTTAATGGCTTTCCACAAACAGGGCAAATTCCCCCAATTTCTTTTGTTTTTTCTGGATTTGAAGAAAAATTGCAGTTAGCATGCCCATCCCAGTGGTATTTTCCATAAGCAGGCTCTGTTTCGACTGTTCCAATAATCTTGTTTTCGCGTATTGCAGAAATAATATCATCATAACTCTCAGCAGAAGAAAAAATAGTAGCCTCTCTTCCAATTCTCCAAGGCCAGAAAGAATGAGAATCTGAAAACGAGATTATGGATTTATTATTTAACTCAGATATCATCCAGTTCATTTCGGGCGAGCTTGACATTCCAGTCTCAATAGCATGAATATTCCCAAGTTGTTCCTGAAATGCTTCTTTTAATGAATCAAATCCAGACATGCTTCCAAAAATTCCAAACCACGGAGTCCATGCATGAGCAGGAATTATCTCAATCTTGTCAGAAATTTTCATCATTTCCTCGACAAATTTATCAGCAGGAATATTAAAAATAGGCCTGCCGTCATAATCTCTCCTCCCCCGAGTATCAAGGTAAGCATTTATCTTGTCAACAATTTCAGTATTGGGGGCAAGAACAACAAGATGAACTCTTCTGCCTTTTCCTCCCTGTGAATAAATCAAACTAACTTCTCCAGTTAAGATAAAGGGAAAATCATTATAGTAGTACAAGCCATCTTTTTCTTTAAGTTTTTCCTTGATTTCTCTAAGCCACAAAGGATGAGTAAAATCGCCTGTTCCAAGCAATCCAAGCCCCTTAATCTTGGCATATTTCACAAGATTTTCAATTGTTATATCCTTGCTGCATGCTCTTGAGTATCTTGAATGAATGTGCAAATCTGCAAAAACTTGTTTTTGTGTTTTTGAGGAGTCTAAAAATTCATCAGAATTTTTTGAATCTCCGATAATCCTTTTTTCTTCCATTTTTTTGAATGTAATATTATCTTTTCCACAATTTAACATAAGGGGAAAAATCAACTTGATATTCTGGAATTCCCAGAGAAACCCCATATTGTGTTGCCTCAGTATATTGTTCTTTCTTGCTTCTGTTAACATAAAATATCTTATTCCTAAAAATAATAAAGTGATAAGAATTATTTTTAAAATCAGCATACCAATTGTGTTCAGAGTCTAGAGACTTGCTTATTTCCTCTGCAATACTTTTGGCTTGTTTTTTAGGAATCTCAACATTATGAAGAGTCCACTGTTTTATCCAAGGAGTTTTATGTTTCTCAGTAACCTTCTCAATCTTTGTACTGATAATCCTTACTTTTTTTAAGATATCCTTATTCTCAAGACTCTCTTCAATTATCACCCCATTAAAATTTTCCATAAATCATAATAAAATTCAATGTTAATAAAGATTATTATGCTTAAAAATCAGAATTATCGTCGATAAATTAATTTTCCAGCAAAAATCTAAAACCAAATAGCAATTACACCTTAATTAACTTAATATACATTAATTTATTGATATTTTAGAATTAATTATAATGTAACAAGAATGTTGGTTGGTTTTCCTATAACTAATAAAATCAGATTATCAAGCCAAATCTAGAGTTAACTTGACTTTTCCTGTAAGAACATTTATGCTTCTAAGCCAGACATACAAATCAGGAACACTGTTTCCATTCAAATCAATTTTTGTATCGCTTCCAACACCAAGCACAATCTCCTGGCTTCCGGCAATTAATGTTGCCTGAGTCTCGCTGTGCCCTTCAAGTATCATCAAATAATTTACTCCTCCAATACTAAATCTCAGATTTTCATTGCTATTCATTTCAAGTGTATTCTCAAGAGTTAATTCTCCTAAATCTCTGATTGTTGGAGCGCTTGTTGTTGCTCCTCCAGATACAGGGCTTTCTTCTCCTCCTCCCCCTCCTCCTCCGCTGCCAGCATAAGGATATGAGAATTTTGTAACATAACCTAAACAAGTCCCCCCATCACAAGTGTACTCGCACAATTTTTCTTCATACCTTTTCTCATTATTCTCGCAATACCACTCAATAAGCATCCTGCCATTGCATAAATCTTCATTTGTTGTACAGCCACTATTATCACAAAAGCTTAAAACTCCTTTAACATCATAATTTCTTCCATCAGTGTCTGAGCATCCAGCTATGTTTGTTGATTGAGGTTGCTCGCTTGGAATTTCCTGCACAACCCTTCCGCTCATTCCTGTATTTTGAGTGAATGCAATTGCAAAAAGAATAACAACTGCAACTGCAGAAACTCCAAAGACAGACAGTGCGATTTTTTCTTTATCCATATCCCAATTTTCTCCTGTTTTTAATAAAAAAGTAATATGCAAGCGACAAAACAGCAATAACAGCAAATATCACAATTAATACAAACAAAAATTTATTTGATTTTGCAGCAGATACTATCTTTTCTGCTGGCGTTTCTGCTGTTTCTTGTTTTACAGCCTCTCCTGTCACAGGAGCGCCGCCAGAAATCTTGTATGGAGTGAATATTAATTGCACTTTTCCCAAAAGAAAGTTTATATATTTTGGCTTAACAGAAATATCCTTTTCATAATCTCCATTTAAGTCTATGTTAACTTCATCTCCAACAGCAATAGTATATTTTTCTGTGCCAATCTTTATTCTTACATCTGTCTGGGTAAAATTTTCAAGTGTAATTATGTATGATTTTCCAGAAATGCTTAAATTAACTTTCTCATTTATAGCCATATCAACAGCCTGTGCAGATGTCAACTCTCCAATTAAATAAATCTTGCTCCACCCGCCTCCTCCGCTTCCTCCTCCGCCAGAAGAAGGGGTGCTTGAAGGTACAGGGCAGTTTGGACATGTAATGCTTCCTGGTGTTGTATCTGTTTTTATTCCGCTTCCAACAGCTGTTGCAGACACGCTGAACTTGCATGCTCCTTCATTTCCTTGTGTAACAGTCCATGTTCTTGACTGCTTGCTCCCATCTTGCATTCCAGTGATTGTTTTCTGTGCATTATCATTTCCAATACTGCATCCTCCGCTCGCAACAGAAAATGTTAAAGTTACATCAATATTCCCTCCTGCAGTCACTTCTGCACTAACTGTAAAATTTTGCCCCATTTGTGCAGAAGAAACAGAATTGGTAAGAGTTACAACAACATTAATAACCTTGACTTTAGTATTGCTGTCAGCAACATAAGTATCTGTAACAGAATCAAGCATTATCTTCGAGAAGCCGTTATTTCCTGACTTGACAGCCTTCAATCCTGTAAATGTTATTTCAGTAGATTGCCCCGGAGTTACGCTTGTCCCAGATGCCTGCGGATAATTTGTATTCTCAAGCCAGTTTACAGCATCAGGATAAAGTGTTACAGTACTAATAGTACCAGCAGCATCCCCTGCGTTTTTTACCTGGGCAGTGCATGAGAAAACATCATTAATAACAACATCTTTTGGAGAGCATGAAAAGCTTGTAACCTGAAAGCTTGCAGCTCCAAACACCAAGCCAACATTAACAATTAAAACCAATGCAAACAAGATTAATCTTGTAAAATATTTTTGTTTCATTTTTTATTTGATTATGTTTTTTTATTTATTAATTTTTATGATTTTTTATTTAATTTTTCTTATTTTATATTTCTCCTTCTTCTAATTTACTTGTTTTTTAAGGTGTTTATTCTTTATTTTCTCGTTTGTGATATTTTTTTATTCTGATTATATTATTTTTTATCTTTCCCATCTCCCACTTATTTATCTTTCTCTTTTGTTGATTATTTCTTTTATTTTAGCTCCTTTTTCTTCAATTCTTTAACTTATATTTTTTATTTAAATTATGTAACACTATTATTTATTTTAAATGTAGCCATTGAAGTTCCATAATTCCAGTCATTATCACGGCACCATACATACAACCCATAATGCTGTGCAGGCCATTCTGTTGTATTAAATACATAGATGTGTGCTCTTGAACCTGTTGTCATATAGCTCCCAGTACCATAACTTGAAACAGAGCCATTATAAGCAGAATAATAATCTTTTGAAATCCATAAATTATAATAGCTTGTTCCATTATATCCATAATACGAAGCATTGCACGAATCAATAAATCTCTGGATTACTGAATTATTTGATAAATTCCATCCCCAACACATCCAGTTGTAATAACTTTCAAAATTATAAATTCCAAGTCCACATTCAGCATTCTCGCTTGTTGTTGCTGCAAATGACAAGTTATTTCCTGAATAAGTGCCATTCATTAGAGGAGTATGTATTGTAACATTTGGCGCAGTCAAATCTTTCACTCTTACCTCTCCTCCCAATATTGTAGCTGCCCCTCCGCTCCCTTCAACACTTGCTTTTATATAATAATATCCATAACTCCAGTTATTGCTCGGCACCTGAATTTTAATTAAAGCACTTCCTCCAGATGTTGATGTTGGCGAGAAAGTTGCAGTAGAATAAGTTTTGCACCATTCTCCTCCGCAGCTGTCAGCAGAATATGCATATTGCACAGATCTAATAGTTAAATCAGCAGCACTATAACTTGAATCCCTTGTGAAAAGCTTGATTGTCAAATTCTCATTATTTGCAAACTCATACTTCCAATTATAGCCGCCAGCATCCCTGTTTTCAAACCATCCATTATATGCCTCTCTTCCATCAAAATAAATCCCATACCAATCATCAACTACTAATGTTGAATCAGTCTGGCTCTTCCATTGGGAATATAAATAATTATAACCAACCTTCCATCCTCCACTAGGCGCATATATTGTCACATTCTGTGTTCCATTTACAGTGCACTGTCCTGAAACAGCAGAGTCGCAGCTTCCTACTTTAAATCTGTATTCCTCAAGTGTGCTCATATAATTATCATATCTCCATTGGTAAATTCTAGTTAAATTTGCTGTTGTATTCAAGCCAGTTGTAGGTTTAACTACAATAGCAGTGACATTAAAGTTTTCATTTGTCTGCCTGCTCCCTCCTGTCCCGCTCCAACTAATTCTAAAAGGAGTAGCCTTAAAATAAAGCCATCCTGTCTGAGTGTCATTTAAAGCATTATCCTTAACAACAACATTCATATAATGATATCCTCCCCAGCTTCCACTTCCCCATGTTGCGCTATTTGGACATAAAGTTATATTTGTCGTTGCATTAAAGCTTCCAGAAGTATAATTTGTATATCCAGTTGTGCTGCTTCCTCCCCCGCTCCAGATATTCTCATAAACACTTGTTACTGAATAATTTCCCCATAAAGGCTCTGTTGAATACCAATCTGGCTCGTAAATGGATAATGAAGCATTGACACACTGGTCATAGTCTATTTCATAATTAGTTGCCTGCACATTTACTCTAAACGGCTGGACAGAGAACCAAAGCCAGCCTGTTGAAGTTTCATTGTCAGAATTCTTCAAGCTCAATTCTCCCCAGTAATATCCAGTAGGCCATGTCCCATTTTTATAAGTTATATTTACAACAGCGCTTCCATTAATGCTGAAAGGAGTTATGTTTATATCTTCAGGATAATTATATTCTTTTGATGTGTAAGTATTATAATCCCATGTTCTCAAGACAACATCATCAACTGTTACATTCACATAATCTGATTGATTATATCTTATATAAAACCAGTCAGAGCCATTATACCAGGAATATCCTGACTTGTAATTCTTGACAGTTGTTACATTAAAATACATTGGCAAATGCCCTCTAATTCCGGATTTCCATCCCGAGCCATTTGCATTTGTTGGTGTTGTTTCAACATAAAACGCAAGCGTATTAAACCACGCATTTCCAGTATCTGTCCCATTAACATCTAATGTCACAGCATAATATCCAGTGCCCCAGCTTCCTTTTGTTGTATTAATATAAACAAAATACTTGTTAAAAGTGCTGTTTAAGTTTGCATTCCAGTACCACGGGCTTGATGCATTAACAGTTGTTCTTGTTGCAACATAATCTGTTGAGTTTAATTCCTTGCACGGCCAGGTTCTGCAATTCTGAACTTTCTTTACTCCCAATGTGACATTTCCTCCTATGTCCTGCCCGCCAGAATAACTCCAGTAATTGCTTCCTGCTTTGTTTATTGTAACATAAAGAGAAACATTTTCCTTTGAATTGAAGTAACTTTTATATCCACACCCATAATTATTGCACTCAACAGGAGAGCCATAAACATCCCATAACTTAACTCCAAACCACGCATACCCATAATCAGTATCTCCTGATGTTGTTGTTGCCTGTAATATAACTCTATAATATCCTGTCTTCCATCTCCCCCCGGGCGCAAGAGCAGCTGTCAAATTTATAGTTCCTCTTCCAGATGTAATGCTTGTTGAATTTACAGCAGTAACATTATAATTATAACTTATTGGAGGCCAAAGCCACTCTCCATCGCTTCCCTGATACTCAATCTTTTTTAAAGTCACTGTTCCGCTCAATCCGCCGCTTCCACCATAAGTGCTCCACCAGTTGCTTCCTGCCTCATAAATCTGCAAATTCAAGGAAATATTGCTTGAAGGATTATTCTGCCATGTGCTTGGATATCCATACATATAAAATGCTCTTGATTCAAATCTCCCGTATATTATTGTTGTTGTTCCATCCTGCCCTCTGACTGCTATTTTGACAATGCTTCCTCCTCCATCCCACTTTGACAATGGTTTTACAGTGCATGTATATGCCCCAGAATTATCACTTGCCTGGCAAGTTGATTCAGAAGCATTTATATTCTGTGTTGCTACAGACTCAAGATTTTTTACTTCTTGAACAGAAAGAGTTGCATTTGTAACAGCTTGTTTTGTTGAATCAGATGCGCATTGGCTTCCCATTCCATAAGTGCTTCCATTAGTTCCGTTTGTAGCAGTTGCTCTTCCAAGCGGATTATTTGCCTGATACATTTTAATCTCAAAATATACAGTATCAGTTGTCTTAAACTGATAAACATAATAATATCCACTAGTTACACTGCCAGGAGTATTTTTAGGAGAAAGACAGGCATCATATGGATTTACAATAAATTTTGTTTCAGTTCCAATGCTCCTGTTATCTCCAAACAAAAGCACATTGAAAATGCCTCCTGCCTTTGGCACATCAAGTTTTATTCTTTGCAATGTTGAATTCCATGCCCACTCATAAGCACTGTTTGATGAATTAACAAGCGAAAAATTATTAACTTGAGTGTATAAAAAATCAGAGCCATTCATATATGATACAAGAAATATTTCAGCATCAGTTAAATTAAATGATGAACTTGTCAGATTATATGCTGTTAATGAAAGATAAGCATACTCATTTGTTCCAAATAATTCTTTTATATTCCCGTCCTTGTCTGTTGACTGCGCAGACATCACACTTCCTATAACATCAACAATCTGGTTCTTTGTTTGTATATCTCCCCCATATGCCAAGCTTACAGATAAGAAAAATTTTCCAGTATTTGACGAAGAATTTATGTAAAACTGATAGCATCCAGAAGTCCCGCAGGACGAGTTCCATGACATATTTGCTGTCTTGATTATATTATTTAAATTGTCTGTCATATTTATTGAGAAAAATGTTGAGTTTATTCCAGGAATTACAGAACCATTTGTCCTGTAAGTTGGATATGCCTCAAAATACATTGTCTTATTTGGAAAAACACTGTATTTATATTCAAACCCAGAATTGCTTGCTCTCTTGTTTATGCTTAAGTCCCAGTCCTTAACCTCAAAAGAAGTTGAAGTTGTTATGCTTCCGTCTCCTCTCTTGTAAATAGTCAGAAAGGCAGTATATGTTCCATAAGTAAATTGGTTGTCAATACTGAACAAAAATGAATTTGTAAAAGAATTATTGCTGTTTAATAAAGTTGGATTTATTGCCTTGATGCTGCTCCCTGTAGGATTGGCAATATATCCTGAAAAATTATAAACATCTGTTGATGTTGCATTCAAAATGCTTACTTCAACTCTTCCCTGCTCTCCGACAGAAAAAATATTTTTCATGCTCTTCCCAAGCTCATCTTTCATATATGCATTTGCAGAAAAAGGCGCGACAACAAAGCTGCTGAATGCCTTGTAATTATTGACTTCAAGAATATAGCTTCCGTAAGTTAAGGGCGCATTTACTGTTGTTGAGCACTTCCCGCTGCTTCCTGTTGTGCATGAGAATGTCCCAAGCGCAGCTTTTGATGAGTTTCTCAAGCTTCCCAAAACAGAAACATTTGCAATATAAAACAAATTATCTCCAAGCATTCTTATTGCTTCTACATTAACTTTAATTGTTTCAAGAGAGTTGTACTTAACTTTTTCAGAGCTTACTGACAGCAAATCCAGAGTGCTGTTAAATACTTCTATTTCAACTTCTGAAAACCATGTCATATTTTCAGGATCAATATATTCTGCACGGATTATGTATTTTCCAGGATTAGAAGATGTATTAACCTGTGTCGCGCTTCCGTAATAACTGCTTCTCGAGTAAAATTTCCCCTGAAAATCAGTTGTAAATGTGTAATTGCTTACAAAAACAGTGCTGTTGTAAATAGTCAAGTTAATTGTCGCATTTGCAACAGGCATGGAAGAAGAAACATATGTTCCATTTTCTGTATAATTCGCAAGAAAAAGATATCCTACAAATTCTACTCTTTCATTTGTCTTAAAAACAGAATCAGGAATTGTAAAATAAATATTCCCAACATAATAGGCAGAGATAAGTGAAATAAATGATATAGAAAAAACTAATACAAATAATGCAGAAATAAATAATTTTAAGCTTCTCAAGTTAATCTCTTTTTTTAATAGAGAATTAAGAAAAAACAGGTTTAAATACTTTTCTAGCACGAAATATTGTATATTAAATGAGATATTTTCAGTTAATTTATTTATATTTTAAATTATTTTTCAGTTTTTGGCATTTATTGACGATATTATGCTGAGAAAGTTAATAAAAATAATTATAATCAAAAATTAGAATGAGAATTTAAAAAAATTATCAGCATAATCTATAAATAATCTCTCCTTATATAAAAATTTTTTGCTAATAACAAAATCAATAAATCCTATTGTCTCATGCAATAATCAATAGTTTAAACTTTTATCCACTTTCCACTATAATTTTTCCCCTGCACTTTCTCCTTCAAAGAATTAAGAAAAGAGCCATCTATCATCATAACACCCTTATCTTTTCCAACTCCACGCCTGCCAAAAACAATTAAAACAATTATGACAATTATGACAACAAGAACAATTACAACCCACCAATATTTTCCAAGATTAATTTTGCTTTTTTCACTGGATGGAGTTGTTTCAGTTGTTGTTGTAGTTGTTGTAGTAGTTGTTGGAGTAGTTCCTGTGGATGGAGTTGTTTCAGTTGTAGTAGTTGTTGAAGTTAATTCATGCAAACTTTTTATTGTAATTTTTCCTTTGCTTGAACTTGAGTTATATCCTGCAAAACTGACAAGCAAGTCATAATAATTATCTCCAGTCAGATCAAATTTCTTCTCTTCTCCTGCTCCAAGAGTTGTTTGTATTGTTATTGAGGATATATTTAAAGAAATTGTTGAGCTTGTTAACTTAGTAACTAATAATATGTGTGTCACTCCGCCAATAGGGAATTTAATCTTGTCATCTTTTGCAAGCTCTTTGCTATATCCAAGAATAAACTGGTCCTCATTTATTGAATATGTGCTTCCTGTTGCTCCTCCTCCGCCTCCTCCGCCTCCTGAAGGCGTAGTGCCTCCTCCAGGACTTGATACAGTGCTTATTTTATAAGCAGAAAATCCAAGCGATGTTGGAATCTTGCAGTCTGTCTTGCTTGTTCCTCCAGATGCGCAAGCAGCATAATTATTAACAACACTGCAGTTTGTAGAGCCGTCATCATTGCACCAGGAAATATTGTTTGAAGAGCTGTATGTGACAGGGAAAGTAAGCTTGATATAATCTCCGCTTCCTCCTAAATTCAAGTCAGAAACAGCCTGGTTCCATGACTTTGAGCTTGAGTTCATTCCAAGAACATTTCCTGTCTGATTGCAGACAAACGCATTTGTCAAATCAATGCTTTTTGGCTTCATTATATCAACTCCTATAAATGTCATTGACTGAGTTCCGCAATTAATTGTAACATTCATATTTCTTGAAACAGAAGCATTTGTTTTTATCCCAACATCATATGCTCTTCCTCCGGCATTTGCTGTAAAATTCCCAGAATAACTCAAAGCAGGAATTGTAACATTATAACCAGGAGGCAGTTTCATCTTGAATATAAAATTCTTGTAAGCACTATCTGTTTTTGTTGTAAAATTCAGGCAGGCAGATTCTGCGCAGTTTGATGAAGGGTCGCAGATTAATGTTTTATAAAAGTAAGTTGTTCCGTTTATCAAGCTATACCCAAGAGAAACATCGTCTAAAGGAACTAAATGGAAAGGCTTGAAATCATCAAAAGCAAGCGCAGGATCTCCTAATTCATTTATGCTTGCGTTAAGTGAATTGCAGGTTGAATCATTTCCATAGAATTTCAATGTCCCGTTTGCAGGCTCGTCAGTATCAAACTTGACAGATGCTGAATTATGCAAAACATCCACATTGCTGAATGATACAGTAGGAGCTTGCTTGTCATTCTCATCTGCAACAAAGCTGAATGCTGTTCCTGATGCGCATACAGGCGTGAATTTGCATTTTGGATCAACACAATCAGTCATGCCGTCTCCATCATCATCAATTCCATTTTTGCAGTCTTCAAAAACATTAAATCCAAATTTCTGGAAATTCTTGCACTTTTCATCCTTGGTGTTTGGATTCATGCAGTCAACAAACTTGAAATCAGCGCTTCCAGGCGTATAATATCCTGCAGAATTTACAGAATCTAAGGGTGCAAGCTCAGAATATGTTGCATTCGCGCTTGAAATAAACACCCTCATTGGAGCTGTCTTATTATAATTTGAAAATGATTCAAGATTTTGCTTGTCAATAACAATCATAACCCCTCCAAGCACTTTTCCTCCGGGAATATCCATATTCATCCCGCACATCATGTTTCTGTTGCTTGTCAGTGGAACATTTGTTAAAACCCATTCTCCTCTAGAGCACCTGTAAAATGATTTTGTTTCAAGACTGGCGCTGTTTGGATTGCTTGCATTGCTCAAGCTTACAACATATTTAACCAAGAATTCATATCCAGTATCAATTGCGCAAACACTATCAGTAACTGCTCCAGGACGTGAAAAATTACTTCCAGTTCCCCAAGTCAAGTTGACAGTCCATTTGCTTGCATCTGGATTGCTTGGATCAGAAGCTGCATTATATTCAGCTCCACCGATTGTTCTTGCAGTTAAAGTTGCATTTCTTGTTCCTGTTGCAAAGTCATAATCTGTTCCTGTTATGACATCTCTAAGTCTGGAATAGTCGTTTGCGCTTGTTCCAGCTCCGATGCTTACGACTAAGAATATTCTAGTTTCATCATTTCCATTCACAATAAGATAATCAGAAACTCTTGCATTTGCTCCTTCTGTAACAATAAATCTCTTTCCATTATTTGAAGCAGTATTTCTCCAAATGCTTATATTATTTCTCATTGATGCACTTAATTTATAACATTTATCATTTATTGGATTATTTCCTCCCTGAATTGTTGCATTGCAATTATCAGTAGTATTCTTGTTTGTGTCTAAATACCAGTAAAATTTTGTTGTGGCTGTCCCTGCTCCTGAAACAGGAATATTTCCAGGCCCTCCGCCCATTCCTCCAACCATATATCCCTTGCATACAGCAGCATTTGTAATATTAGTAACAACTATTCCAAATGACAATGAAGCTGGCAAATCCTTGACTCCAAACTGCCTTATATCAGTTTCATTAGGGGTTGTATCAGCCGGGTCTTGTCCTAATGGTTTTGGAGCACTCATGTCCATTCCTTGTATCATCATCTCCTGCCCTTTTTCATTGCACACTCCTTGTGATGCATTTTGTGAGAATGTTTTCCACATGCAAGTCATATTATTTCTCATACATCCTGTATAATTCATATCATACATATGGCACCCAAATCCCATTCCGCCTCCGCCTCCTCCTGTTCCTCCGCCTCCAACAAACATCTCTGGCTCACAACTTGATGATTTCACAGAACATAATCCTCCAAGCCCTCCTGAAGTGCATGATCCAGCATCTCTCGAGAAGCATATTGGCTCGCAAAATCCTCTATTTGGCGAGAAACTGTCATTTCTCCATGCACATTTATTTCCTCCTCCTGCTGCATAACATGAAGCTGAACTCATCATATTAGTAGCATTTCCTCCGCACATTGCAAATAACTTGAACTCACATCTTCCTCCGCTTCCCATATATAAATCAGATATCCACTGGCATTCTGTTACAGCATTGCAAAGAGTTAAATTCACAGCATTTGTGGAATTAAAGCAAACATTTGTATTTGTCTTGTTAATGTCGCAAAATCCAAAGAACCCATTAGTAGCATTTCTCCACATGCATCCTGTATCATTGCGCCAGCTTCCTGTGCATCCATTAACATTATTTTCATACATCCAGCAGTTGCTTCCTGGAAAGTCGCAATATGGACTTCCGCCAAAAGTAGGAGTAACCCATGTGCAGTTTTTTCCGCTTGAAGATATATTTTTTATGCACGGGGTTTGTAAAAATATTCTCTTGCAATCTGTTCCTCCGCTTCCCATGCTCCCTCCTCCGCAGAACATATCAAAGCTGCAGTCAGAATCAGCGCAGTCTGTTGCTCCGTCATTATCATCATCAACTGCATTAAAACATATTTCTCCTGTAAAGCTGAGTGGCTTGCAGAATTTTGTTGCAGCATCCCATGAACAATTTATTGAAGGATGATAAGTTATATTTGCGCAGGATGATTGTTCATAACAGCTAAAGCAATCATTATAGCATGATTTTCTGCTTGAACCCATACAATATCCTCCTTTCGGAGCAAGAGTATCATTAAACCACGCGCATCCAGTAGGACTGCTCCAGCACTCTCTTGTAGCATTAAACATTAACTCGCAAGCCTTGCAATCAGTAGCGCAATCTTTTCCTCCTCCAAAACTGAATTCTTTTGGATAATCACAATAACCCAAATCATTTGGGGCATTTGTATCATTCTTCCAGACACAAACTCCTTTTTTGCTTCCTACACACGCAAAAGTTGCATTACCAATACCATTAGCTCCTGTTCCCCAGCTTCCTCCTGTTGAATTAAACTCGCATGCCCAGCAATCAGTGTCGCAATTTCCTTTGTTTCCAACTGCCATTCTAGATGCAAAATCAAACATTGCTCCTTTCTCACACCACGAATCCTGTTTGAATGTTCCGTCATTGTCAACATAATACTCGCTTCTCCATGTTCCTCCTGCTGCCACACAAGATGTCTCTCCGCTTATCAAATTATAATCTAAATTTCCTCCGCCTGTTCCTGTTCCAAAAACAGCATTTGAATTAAATGTGCAGTTTAGCGCAGGGGTTGTTGTATTTTCCCACTTGCACGGCATCATATAAGTTTCAGCTAATTGTAAGCATAAAGTTTCATTATTTTTTGCAAGCGAATGCTCGCAAAATGGAGCAGGCGGCTGGCATGACTGCATATTATCAGTTGATTTTAATCCAGGCTGGCAAAAACTTCCAGAATCAGATGTTGTATTTGCCCAAACACAATTTGGAAGAGGCCCGCAGTTGCATATCTGTTTTAATCTAATATGAGTGCAATTCATTGATAAAATACTTAATCCTGTATCTGTAATAGAAACACTGGCAGTTCCATTCCAATTAGTATATGCTGGCTCATGCCCTTGGCATGCCCCTGCTCTTTTATTATAGCAAATACTAGAATCATTATTTATCTGAGTAGTTGTATCATTGCAATAAATGCATCCTGTAACATTATTGCATATTCCAGGCTTGTTGTCAGCAAACCAGCATCTTGCCTCCTGGGCAAACATAAATCCTCCTCCCCCTCCGCCCATTCCTCCTCCGCCAGAAGCTCCAGGCATAATACATGTAGAGCCATTCCACCATCCTGCTTGTGAAAAGCACGAGTCAGTAGTATTATATTGGAAAAATCCTCCTCCAACCATCTGGCAACTCCCGCTCCATGTGCACGGATTTCCAAGCTGTATAAGCTGGTTGCACTTGTCCTGAGTGCTTACTTCATTGCATGCTTTTGGAGCACAACATCCTCCTGGCTCGGGACATGCAGTGCTATAACTGCAAACTCCGCCTAATGCAGAAGTGCAATTATATCCATAAGTTGCATTTACAATTGTCTGATTTCCCCTGAAACTCCAGCATCCCTGCATCTCACAGCACCCTATATCAACAGTTGTTGCGCTCGGATTCTTGCTTCTTGCATTATTTAAAGAATTAATCATGCACCACGGGTTCTGGTTTATGTTATTTGCCTTCCATGAACATCCTGTAATCCCATAAACACTGCTATTCGCGCACCCTGAATAATTTCCGTCAAACTGCGGGCAACCCATCATTCCTCCTCCGCCTCCTCCTCCTCCCATCTTATACAGGCAACATCCTGCATTAAGTATTGATCCGCCAGTTAAATTGCGGCACGGTATTCCAACGCTCGGACCTCCAAAAATGCATGAGTCAGAAGAATTATAATTAGTAAAATTTATAGTGCACCACGGATCTTCTAAAATTGTTCCAGAATTATTTTTCCACATACAAGCAGAATCTGCTGCGCATCCTGAATAATTTCCTAAAAGCCTTCCGCAGTCTGTGCCTGTCTGCAATGCAGAAAGACTAGATGAAGAAAATTCTCCAAGAACGCTGTAAGAATAAACAGAAATCACAGCTACAAAAAAAACAGCAAGAAAAATAAAAAATTCTAAATTTGCTTTTCCATACTTTCTGAAATTTTTAAAAAATTTCAAGTTATATCTCACTTTGCCCTCTTTTTACTACTAAAAATTAAAAAAAATGATGTTTAAATATCTTTCGGAAAAAATATCATAAGTAAATTTAATCTGTTTTATGATATTTAATTGATAAAAAATTAATTTTTGCAGATATTAACCTTTATAATAAAACAAAAATATATAAATTAATATTATCTTAAAAGAAAAAATAATTTTAAATTTAATTGGGCTAATATTAAACTTTATTGGTGCGTTTGCGGTTATTTTTGAGACTATTTCCGAGGCTGTATACGTCCTAAAATCTATTATTTTTTTATTAAAGGAGTGTATGAATATGATATAAATGATAGAATTGTAAAAATAAAATTAACTGCTAAAGAAATACGTGTTTTAGTTTGGATTATCTTAGTATGTATGGGTTTTTTTCTTCAAATAATAGAATTTTTTATTTAGACTTTTAAATAAATATTACTTATTAAACTAAAATAAAACAGCTTCTAACTTAACAATTCATATTAACAGTAATCTTTAAAAACCAATCCTTAAGATATCAATTATAGCAGAAAATAAAATCCAGCAATGTTTAATCATAATCAAGCCTGATGGCTTGATAAAAAGCCTGACAGGAAATATAATTTCTGTCTTGTCAGAAACAAAACTTAAGATTGTAGGTGCAAGAGTTCTAAAAGTCAACAAAGAGCTGGCAGAAAAACATTATTCTAAATTAAAAGAAGAGCAGATAGCCAAAAAAGGAACAGAAAAAGGCACGCAGGTTTACGAGAATACTGTAAATTATATTATGGGAAGATGGCATACAGACAGAGTTTTTGCAATGGTTTATCATGGAGAAGATGCAATCAGAAAAATTCGGGAGATTGTAGGAAAAACAAACCCAGAAGAAGCAAATCCAATCTCAATTCAGGGAAAATACGGCAGATTTAACAGCAAGACAGGAGTTTTTGAAAATGTTATTCATGCCTCAGACAGCGAGGAAACAGCAGAAAAGGAGATTAAGTTATGGTTCACTCCAGATGAGCTGTCAGAATTAATCTACCCTGTAACAACAGAAAAAAAAGAAATTGAAAGAACAGTCTGGAAATAATTTTTTCTGCTGTTAGCTTACAACTTAACCTTATTATTTTAACTAATGCTGTAATAAATTTTACTTAATCCTTGTAATTGAAGGTTAATAATAGAATTAATATTTGCGGTATTAATAAAGGTAAAAGTTATATATTGTAATAATCTGCTAATTAAAAGCTCCCATAGTTCAGCAGACAGAATGCGACCTTGCGGCGAGGGCTTGCACGAGACAAACTAACTCGTATTAACGAGTGCAAGTCCGAGTAGAGCCTCGCGAACAGGTTGAGACCGAGGTGCAATTCCTCGTGGGGGCGTATTTTCATCACCGACGATAAAAGGTTTTTTGGAAAAAGGAGGCACAGTCCCTGTGAAATATTGAAGTTTAAAAATAACATAATCCTTAAGATAATATGAAAATAATCATTTTTACGGAAGGAACAATTTTGATGCACAAAGCAGGCGTTGGTTTGAAAAGAGAAGAGATTGTTAAACAAGTAGAAAATCAAGAGGCATCTGTCAAAGATTATTCTAATTATATTCCAATAGGAAATTCTGTTAAAAAATTAGAATCTTGGAAAAAACAAGGCGCAAAAGTATTTTATTTAACTTCAAGAAAATCTAAAACCGAAATTGCCCAGATTAAAAAAGTTCTTAAAAAATATTATTTTCCAGAAGGCGAATTATTGTTTAGAAAAACAAATGAAGATTATAAAGATGTGGCAGAAAGAATTATGCCGGATATCTTAATTGAAGATGATTGTGAAAGTATCGGAGGAATTAAAGAAATGACAATTACTAATGTTAAACCCGAGATAAAAAAAAGAATTAAATCTTTAGCTATAAAGGAATTTGGAGGAATAGATAACCTTCCAGATAAGTTAGATTTACTATATAATTATAAAAAGTTGTAACATATTATACTTATACTTCGGAGTGTCCCTCAAATTTATCCTTTTGGGATTGGGTCTCGTGGGAGCACTTTATATTCTTGACTATAAACAGGGATTTCTGAAAAATTCAGATTTAAAATCTTAATACTAAAATTTATAAACATTAATTTTATTATTTACTAAAAGAGGAAAACTATGGAAATTTCAATATTTTTCGCAAGATTTTTAGGCAGTTTCTTTCTAATTTTTGGTTTGTTATTTATCATAACAAGGCAATTAGGCAAAACAATAGAGATGACTGATAATAAAGCATTTGTTATATCAACCGGGTACATAACCCTTCTCATGGGATTAGTTACTGTAATTTTGCATAATATTTGGGTTTTGGATTGGAGAATAGTTATTACTCTTCTCGGCTGGTCTACTCTAATTAAAGGAATTTTAAAAGTTGGATTTCCAGAACAGATTCATAAGCAGGCACAGAGATTCAAAAAGAAGCAGGCACTCAGCACAATTTTCATGCTTCTTTTAGGAGCATGGTTGCTCTGGATGAGTTTTAGTTAATATAAATAAAATAATATCACATATAATGCTTTCTTTCGCCGTCCTGTTTTTAGTCAGAATGGCAATAACTCTCATGGAAAAAGTTTTCACTTTACTATCTTAAATTTTATATTCAAAAGTGAAAAGTGTCCTGGGGCGTTCATTTTATCGTCGGTAAAATCTTAATTTTAGCGTGAGATTATTAACCTTATGTTAATTATCTCGTGGGTTCCTCGTACTTTAGGTTAACTTATCGTGAGTATTGGTATTAATTATCTCATAATGCATAAATTTAAATACTTTTGTGCATCTTGAATAAAATGGTTAAAGAAATACTTATAGCTCAGAAACAAGACTTGGATAAAAAACTTAAAGAACATTATGTAGAGAGAACTACGAATTTGAAGAAGTTGGAAGCCCCATTAATAAAAGTAATAATTGGACCAAGAAGAGCTGGAAAATCTTTCTTTGCTTTGCACTTCTTAAACAAAAAAGGAAATTTTGGATATGTAAATTTTGATGACGAAAAACTAGTGGGAGTAAAAGATTATGATATAATTGTTGAAGCAATGAACACGGTTTACAAGAATCCTGAGTTTGTTTTATTTGACGAAATTCAAAACCTTCCTAAATGGGAACTGTTTCTAAATAGGCTTCATAGAAGAAATCTAAACCTAATTGTTACGGGGAGTAATTCTAAATTGCTAAGTAAAGAACTTGCAACTCACCTAACTGGAAGATATTTTTTAATTACGATTTTTCCATTTTCTTTTAAAGAATACCTAGAGATAGAAAAAAAAGAATTAACATCTCATCAAATAAAAGAAAAACTTTATAATTATATTATTTATGGAGGTTATCCAGAACCCTTGATAAGGAAAATGGATTACAAAGATTACTTAACAATTCTTTTTAATTCAATAGTCTATAAAGATATAGTAAAAAGATATAAGATAAGATTTCCGCAAAGAATTGAAAATTTAGCATTTTATCTTATGTCAAATATTGCAAATGAATATTCTTATAATAATTTATCTAAGATGACAAAAATAAATAGTGTTCATACTACTAAAAAATATTTTGGCTATCTTGAAGAAGCATTTATTTTTTTTAGCCTAAGTAAATTTTCTTACAAAGTTAAAGAACAAATAACTTCGAATAAAAAGATTTATTGTATAGATAATGGATTTATTCATGCAAATGCATTTAAATCAAGCCCTGATTTTGGAAGGTTATATGAAAATGCTGTTGCAATAGAATTAAAGAGAAGAGAATTGGACAATGATATAAGAATCTATTATTGGAAAAATCCGCAACAAGAAGAAGTTGATTTTGTAATAAAACAAGGGCTGAAAGTTAAGCAATTAATACAAGTCTGCTTTAATGTAAATGATTTGAAAACCAAAGATAGAGAAATACGGGCATTAATTAAAGCAGGTAAAGAATTAAAATGTAATAATCTTTTGATTATAACTGAAGATATTGAAAAAGAAGAGAAAGCGGAGTGGTTTGGTGATAAAGCAACTATAAGATTTATTCCCCTTTGGAAATGGCTTCTAGAATAGGTTTTTCTAAAATTCCCACTTAAGTTTAGGAAATTCCGGGGAGCGTTGAACTAATCAAAAATATTAAAAAACCACTTCTAACACCCAACTTTTTTGATGGAAAAACCTTATCGTCGACAAACCCTTTTGAAATCTCGTGAGAACCTTAACCTAAGGTTAATAATCTCGTGGAAAAAGTTTTCACTTTACTATCTTAAATTTTATATTCAAAAGTGAAAACTTTTTGGGGGCATAAATCATTAAAATTAAATCCTCAAAACTCTATCGACGCAGAGGTTCGGGGAGCACCGAACTTATTGTTTTTGGGAGCGTTTAACTGAAAGAAAATAAATTAAAATATAGAAGAGTTGGGATCCTCAGAAATTAAAAGAAAAAGAGCTGCTGCAGAAAAATCTGCTAGTGCTCCATACGGAAGTCCAGACAGATTTCTCGCTTGATTAAATCCTTCATTTAATCTTTCTGTCAAATCTCCTTTGTCTGTCGTTAATAATTGATACATTTTTCTTGTTAAAGGCATACCATCAGTTAGTTCGCTAACAAATAATCTTGATGCTTCATGAGCTACTTTTTTGTGATAATCATAATGCTCAAAAACATTATCTCCAAAGGTATGAAAGGGAAAATCTCTTTTGAATTGCTTATTGCTTGCTAAATAAATCTTTTTTCTCATTTCTGCCACATATCTAACATCTTCATTTGATGTATCCTTTAGAACATTCGGAACAGCCTTCAAAACTTCCAAACCATTTCCATCAAATAAGCATCTCGAAACAATAACAGGAAACATAGCCTCAAGCAATCCATAATTTACTATCTTTCCTCCTCTAGATTTTTGGCTGTCAATTAAAGCTCGATAAGCCAAATCATAAAATACATCTGGTTGTCCTTGTGTTATGTTGATTCTCTCCCCCAATTCAAAAAAATACTTTCCAGAGTTTATTGCAGAGATTAAGAAATATTCAAATTTTTGTTTAGGCCCTATATCTCTAAATCTAGAAGTGCATTCCTTTTTTGGTATTGTAACCTCAAGTAAAAAAGCCATTTCAACTTGTCTTTGTAATTCATGGGGATCTATTTGAATTTTCATTTTTATCTCATAAGTAATTGATTTACATAGTTATGATTTCCAGTATACTTAGTTAACATAATCCTTTCAGCCTCTTCTTTTTCTTTTGAAGATTGATATGCCCTTTCACTTCTTAGAGCATCATAAAAATCTGAGGCTGCTAATATCTGAGTTAAAGTTTCAACTAAGTGGTTATTTTCTCTTCTTTCAATCACTTCCTTTCTTTTA
This sequence comes from Candidatus Pacearchaeota archaeon, assembly GCA_016866995.1. Taxonomy (GTDB): domain Archaea; phylum Nanobdellota; class Nanobdellia; order Pacearchaeales; family GW2011-AR1; genus VGKQ01. The sequence goes on along the minus strand of VGKQ01000004.1, from coordinate 13,412 downwards.
GCATTTCTTCTCTCATTTCCTTTTCGAGGGTAAGGATTTATTTGATATTCATGGTGCCCAACAATTATCCTCATTAAATCATCTTCAAACTCTTCCACTGCTTCTGCTCCTAATCTAGTATGTCCGTTTATTAATTCTCTTTCAAAAGAAGTCAGAAAAGAATTTTTATCTAATATTTTTGAGGGGATATATACTTTTCCAATATCGTGAAGTAATCCCCCATAACCTAATAATTTTATCTCCCTTCCTTGAAATCCATTTTCAAGCCCCAGATCGACACATAATAATCCAACCCTATAGCTATGTTCAAGAGTATGGGGGCTATGATTTTGTAGGGCTTCTAAGTATTTTCTGATTCTATCTTCTTTAGATAGTATTTCAATCAATTCTTCAGTTTGTTGAAATTTTAGTCGGTAACTATGCTGTATTATTCTCATTTTGTTTATTTGCATTTTTTACATTCTAATGCTAAACCCCCATTATCAGAAAATGTCTTAGGAATATATCCTCTTTTTCCAAATATTCGCCTTATATCATCAAGAACATTTTCAGCAACATTATTCAATTCTGTAACTGGAAAAAAACCATTTTGATACCATCTTTTTAGGACTTCTCCATCTATATTGCAGAAACTTCCTCCTTGACTTCTTCCTTGCTCTCTTGTATTAATATTAATACTAACTGGGGGATTAATAACATGATTAAGATAAGTTTCCTCTCCTCTTGAACTGGGTTCTGCTACTTTAATTTCAAAAGAACGATTTCCAGTTCTTCTTGGCTCATCTATAAGATGAAGTCCTAAAAATTCTAAATGTTTATCTAATTGGTCTCTAAATCCTTTAACGTCTAGAGGAGTGTAACAAATAGGATAACTTGAACAAGATTTGCAATATGCTATTTCTCTTTCTTTTTTTGGTGAATCTGGTTGTTGCTCAATTTTATCAACATCAAAAAATCCCTTATTAACCCGTGCTAAACTATCACAAAACCATTCTGTTACAATATGTCCTTGGTCTAAAGCAACTTGCTCAAATCTTTTATAGTCTTGTTCTGCTAAAGGTTTAACTTGATCCAAATGTGGTAATCCATAATAATTTAAATTTTTAAGAAACAATCTACTGCCCTTAGGAAGAGTCTTTAAAATTCTTTCAGTGTCCTCTTGATTGTCATTTACTAAAGGTCCAACTACCCAGTATAACATTTTATTATCAATTGGTTCTGCTGAATGAACTAAATCTAAAGGGTCTCGAGTTATACTCAAAGATTTACTTCTTGGAGTTGTAGTAAGTTTTAGTAGAAGATTGCTTCTATATTTAGCGAAAAAATCTCTTTCGTTTTCATTTAAAGGTTTTCTTGTTAAATAGGTGATAGAATGCTCATTATCTATAAGATCAATTAACTGCGAGCTTTTTTCAAACTCTAATCCTGCATCTGTATCATGTCCTATTCTTATCTGAACTCCTGCTTGATATGAGGGTAAAGATTTGAGCCAATGATACATCTTTTCAGGAGCTACTCGATTATCAATAACTAATCCTCTTTCAAATAACTCCTTTCTTGAAGGATGCCTTTTAGAAATGCAAAAACTACAATTAAAAGCACACCCAACAATAAAATCTAAAGATATGAATGCTCCAATTAGTTTTATTGGATAGTATTCTGGCAAAAGAGGTTCATATACCCTTCTATATTGTCTTTCTCCTGTGTTAAATGTTTTCTTTTCCATAACCTGAAATGGAAAGTCCGCATATATTATTACCCTACTACTTTTAGGAGTAGTATAATCGAAAGATTTTTAAGTATTAAAGAGATATATTTCTATGGAAGAGTTCATTAAAGATAAAATATTTCATCCATTGGCATATTTGGGATTAAGTACAAAGGAAATTTATGTATATAATGCTCTAATACAATTAGGACCCACTACAACTGGGCAGATTATTAAAAAAACAGGAATTCCTTCTTCAAAAATATATCAGATACTTGATAGCCTAACTACAAAGGGTTTTATTTCTTATACTATTTCCGCAAATAAAAAACATTTTATGGCTGCAGACCCTGAAATTCTACTAAAAACTTATAGTGATAAAATTAAAGATATGCTAAAAGCAGAGACAGAAGTTAAAGATGCTATGAAAGAGCTTAGCAAGATAAAGTATTCATCAAAAAAACCATATGAGATAAATGTATTTGAAGGGGTTAAAGGAATAAAAACACTGCAAGAATCAACTCTAAATAATTTAGGTAAGGGGGAAATAATTTACATAGTAGGCTCACCTCCTTTAATGAATCCTTCTTTAACTGGCTACTTTAAAGATTATAACAGCAGAAGAGCAAAGAAAGGAATAATCCAAAAAGTAATTAAAAATTATACTGGAAGAAAAACCTTATTTTTAGAAAAATTCAAAAACACACAAGTTAAATACATGCCTCGGGGAATGGATTTGCCAACTCTTTTTCAAACATCTAAAGATCAGGTTTCCATAGGGATATATGAACCTTTCCCTATAATGTTTGCTATAAAAAATAGGAAAATAGCAGAGAGTTTTAAGTCGTATTTTGACCTTATGTGGAAAATAGCTAAAGAATAAAAATTTAGGAAATTATTGGGAAGTTAATCTTTTGGATTAACAAATCTCAAGTAAAAGAAAACTGAAACATTTAAATAGTAATATCAATTGATATTATCAAGATGGAAACTAAACTTGCAAAGAAAAATAACTATTATGAAAAGAATGACATAGCAAGAAGCCCCACTCTGCAGACAGTTTTAATGGTTGAAAAATTCATAGAAGAAAATTCAGGCGAGTTCAAAAAAACTGAATTATTCAATAAACTTCCAAGAAAAGTAATGTGGCAGACATTTCAGGTAATAATGCAGTATCTTGAGGAAACATTAAGAATAGTTTATGACAAAGAAGGATATATTGTTTACATCTGGAATCCAAAACTTTTAGAAAGAGTTAGGGGGAGGAAAGACTTGGAATGGAATGCAAAGTAAGATTTGTCAGTGAAGAATTAAAAAATGCGTTTGAAGAGCTTAAAGAAAAGAATCCTAAGCTACATAAGGAATTAGAAAGAGCTTTCTCATCAATTTGCAGTGATGCCTTCTTTGGCAGAAGAGTCAAGAAGGAGTTAATTCCAAAAAATTAATCAAAGATTACGACATCAATAATTTGTTTATTTACAATTTAAGCGAAGGGTGGAGGTTATTATATTCTTTAACTAATGAAGATATAGAAGTTATTGCAGTAATTCTTGACTGGATGAATCATAAGGATTACGAGAAATTATTCAAATTCTGATATCACTTAAGAAAAAGTTGTTATCTTTATCATTAAAATTAAATCCTCAACAAGCTTTTTAAAATACGATTTCTATTGTTAAATAAAATAGCATGTAAAAACATGAAAAATAAAATTAAAAAAATTCTGATATATCTGATATATTTTTTTATTGTCTTTATTGCGGTTGTATTTATCCTTGCTGTTTTTGAAATTTTCAATTATCTAAACATTTCAAAAGTAAATTATTCTTATGTTTGGCCTCCTAATCTCAGGTACGTATTTTCCCCGAATTCAAGCATATTTCACAGAATAAGTGGAGAATCGCTTTTTACAATTAACAGCCTTGGATACAGGGGTGTTGAATTCAAAAATCATGAAAATGAATACAGAGTTTTAATCATTGGAGGAAGCACTTCTGAATGTTTATATCTCGATGATAAAGAAGCATGGCCCTATATTCTAATGAATAAACTAAAAAAAACAAATGACAATAAAAAAGTAATTACAATGAACATTGGAAAAAGCGGGCATGGCATAAGAAACAATATTCTTGAGCTTAAATATCTTCCAGAAAATTACGAGCCTGATATGATTATCATGATGACTGGAGCAAATGATGTGCTGTTTAGATTAAGCAGGAAAGATGAATGGCAGCCTTTTAATGAAAGTGAATTTGATAGTAAAGATTCTTACACTTTTAGTTTATCTCCGGGATATACATGGAAATCAACAATAACTTACAAGATTTACAGATTTGCAGAATTAAAGTTCAACAAGCCCAAGCCACAGGATGCTATTGGTTACACTCTTGCTGAAAACAGGCTTAAAAGAAAAAATGCAAAAAACTGGATAAATGAAAAGCCTGACTTAAATCAATCACTTGAAGATTATGAAAGAAATTTAAAAAGAATAATCAGTCTCTCTAAGGAAAATAATATTACTCTTATATTTTCAACACAGCCTTATCTTTGGAAAAAGAATATGACTGAAGAAGAAGATGCAAGCCTCTGGATGACAAATGATTTTGGCGACAATTATTATCCTGTAGAAACAATGATATATTCAATAGATGCCTTTAATCAAAAACTTCTTGAAGTGTGTGAAAGTAATAAAGATATTTTTTGTATTGATCTTGACAAAGATACTCCAAAAACACCTGATTATTTTTATGATGATATGCACTTTAATGAGAATGGGGCGAGTTTTGTGGCTGAAAAACTTTCATCATATATAAAAGAAAATCTTCCCGGGTTTAAATAGATTTTTTAATAAAAAATTATTTATTTTTCCATAATCTATAAGCAGAATATAAAAGCGCAATTCCCCAAAAAACAAAAACTCCAAACAGCAGAACATTAAAGCTGTCAATATAAACTCTTCCTCCGCCCCCAAATCTATAAATTCTACTCATAAAAAAACTTAGAAATAATCCTATAAGAATAAATAAAATTCCAAAAATTCCGTTGATAATCATGCACATCTTAATTCTTTTTCCAATAAAAATATTATAAGCGCAGAAAAACAGGGCAAGAGCAGGAAGTATAATCAGCAGAAAAACAGCAAGAATAGCAGAAAAATTTGTTGGAAATGAATATTTTATCAAGCCTAAAATCAAGATAATAACAAAAATAATTACAGGAATAAGATTAATAAAAAAACTGACTTTATCTGAAATTGACTTTAATTTCCCCCAAAAACTTATTTTGGAGGCAATTTGTTTTCTTGCTGCTGGTTTGCTGATTTTTTTTGAAAAAGATGGCTTTTTTATTTTCAAAAAAATATTTTTAATTTTATCTTTAAATCTATAAACAAGAAACACAAGAATAACAATAACTGCTGCAATGATAACATATTTTACCCACGGCTTGCTCTCTGATATTTTTGCTTGATTTATTGTCACACTAAGTTTATACTCAACTAAGATGCTGTCTCTCCTAATCAAAAATAATGTTGTATCAGCATTTTTAAGTTCAAATCCTTTTGCATTTCCCCTGACAACTTCATTTACTTGCTTAAACCCCTCATCTTTAAAATAATTTATTAATTCAGTCATAACTTTTTCAGGCTCTGAGCCAAGATTAAAAACAAAAACACTCAACTCTCCTTCATCTGTTGAAATAACTTTTTTGGGAACGCCAAGATAAATTTCTCCTTGCATCCCATATGTCACAGAATTAAGAATCTCTGTTGTGCTTCTGCTGATGTCAAGATTCATCAGCTGTTCTGTCTGTTTTCCCAAATCCAAGGCGCTTGCAAAACTGATTAGGCAGATTAAAAGCAGGAAAATAAACAATATATTTTTTATCATTTTAAATATTGGCATAAACCTCTGTTTTTCCTGCAGCTGCTGCAGTATATTTTTTCTGCGCATCTTCTATTATATCATTTGCACTTTTAATATTATCTTCATAATTTGCAGATAAAATTGTTTTTGTTATCGCATAAAACCCTTTGCTTAAAAACCCGGCATTCTCCTCATACGCAATATAATTCTTGTTTCTTGCTATTTCCAAAAGCCAGAATTCCTGCTCATAACTCATCAGCAAAGCAGCTTCATCTTCTGTAATTTTATTTTTTTCTGCTTTCTTGTATAATTTTGAAAGCTCTTTTGCCATAATAGAAAGCTCAATTTTTTGCAGATAATCAACAGTGCCGTATCTTCCGGCTTCCTTCACATCTGCCATCAGTGTTTTTTCCATTGCAAAATCAGCAAGAGAAAGCAAAACCATTTGCGATTGGGCTGTCTTGTCAGGAAGCATCTTATTCTGCAAAGCCTGCTGTCTTGCTGAAATTGATTTTATAACTCTGTTGCTTGGAAACCTGCTTGTCAGTTTCGCCAGTCCAGCGCTTGCTCTCTCTGATTCGCCGGCAGCACTGAATGCAAGGGAAGCTGTAGAATATAAATTAGCAGCAATATTTTCTCCTTGCTCAACGCCAACTTCAGTCGACATCTCATCCATAAAATCTCCAATGCTTATTGCAAGCCCGATAGGATCAACAGAAGCAGCACTCATTGTCATGCCCTTAATTGTATTAAGCACAGTCGTAAACTTTCCAAACGCCATCACTTTTGTATCAATCTGGCTTGCCTGCTCCTGAAATAATATTGAAACTCCTGCATAATAATCAGATTTTGGAACAGTTTTCTTCAAAACAGGAGAATAATATCCAGTAATGCCATAATATTTGTAAAATGAATTCAAAAACTTGGATTCTGTATCAGATTTTTTTTGAGTTTGTTCTGCTTGTGTTTTTGGTGCTTTTTCAGTGCAGATTTTATTAGCACATTCCCGTCCATATCCACACTGAGAATCTGAAGAGCAGCATGAATAAACTGCCTGTGAACAGCAAATACTATTTGAGCACCTGTCAGATTCACAATCTGAACCATAGCCGCATGATTCTCCGTTTGATTTTTTTGCTGCAGTTTCTTGTGTTGTAGCTTCCTTGCACCAGTAATCATCTGTTCCCTGGGCTGCCCAGCACACTCCAGAATCGCACTGGTTGTCATTTACACAGCATTCTTTTCCATATTCACAGCAAATACTATTATCACACCATCCTGATGTGCAATCAGAACTTGAGCTGCAATACTCCCCATCTGCCTTGCTTGTTGTAAATGATTTCAAAACACATTTGTAATTCTCACATTTATATTCTGAATCGCATTCATAATCAGAATAGCAGCAAATCTCGCTTGAATAACAGCATATTCCTGCTTCACAATTTCCAGATGAACACTCTGAATCAGAATAACAAGTCTCTCCTGCAGATTTTGTTTCTGACTCAGTTGTTGACTTAACACAATAATAACTTGATGAGCAATGATATCCAGAAGAACATTCATAATCATAAGCACAGCAGGTTTTTCCGTAGGAACAGCAGATATCATTTTCGCAGTTTTCTGAGTCGCAGTCTGAATCAGAATAGCAGGAATGTCCGTTAGAATATTTTGTAGTTTGTTGGAAAGATTGGCAGTAATAATTGCTGCATACTCCAGAAGTACACTCTGAATTATAAAGACAGCAGGTTTTTCCGTATTCACAGCACACCCCCTTATGACACCATCCTGAATTGCACTCTGTGTTGTATACGCAAGTCTGTCCGTTTGCCTTGTTATTTACTGTCCTTCTGACACAATATTTATCTGAGCCGCACTCATAATCAGTATTGCAGTCTGAATTTGATGCACAGCATGGGTTTGGGTACTGGCAGCAATATCTATTGCAGTATCCAGAATTACATTGAGAGCCTGAAGTGCAGGATTCTCCGTTTGATTTTTTTGCTGCAGCCACGCATTTATTATAAACAGAACATGTTTCTCCATAAGAGCAGTCAGAATTAATGCAGCACTCTCCTCCAATTATCACAGCACCACTACAACAAATCTCTCCAGAATCCAGGCAGTCATCAGGGCAGTTTGTGCAGGTTTCTCTGGCAAGCTGCCCGTTAACATTTGATAAATCTCTGCTTTGAGAATTACAATCTCCGTCTCCGCAATAAGGATATCTGTAAACCTTTACATGCATAGAACCCCACCCCCCTGTCCCAGAGCACGAGCCCATTGGCTCAACCGGCGCGACATTTAAAGTTACTGTGCTTCCCAGAGAAGGCGTAATTGTGCAAGTTGCTCCGCTTCCGGATTTTGAACAGCCAGAAACACTCAATGAAACATCATAGCTGCACTGAGTATATCCATACTGGGATGCAGAAACTATAACACCCACATCTACAAATTTTCCTTGGTAATCAGACGGGACTGTAAAGCTTACTGTTGCTGGCTGGGCGCTTAAATATTTTTCTGACGGCCAGTTTTCATCTGTTGGAAAACTCATGGTTTCAACAACATTTCCAGTAATTCTCAACTTGCTCAGAATATTCTGAAAAAAATCTCCAATCTTCCCAAAAATATTCTTATTATTCTGTTCTTGGGCGTAAACAAAAGCAGGAAGTATAATAAGCACTAAAAATATTAATATGTAAATAAACTTTCTTGCCTTCCCTCTTTTCATAAAATACAAAGAAATCCATAATACTTAAATTTTGTGTTTAATAATCACTCAAGAAAAAATTCTTAAATTTCAAATTCCCGCCTCTTTTCTCAATATTTCAGCCTTGTCTGTCTTCTCCCATGTAAAATCCTCGTCATTTCTTCCAAAATGTCCGTAAGCAGCAGTCTTTCTGTAAATCGGGCGTCTCAAGTTCAAAGTTTCTATAATTGCTCTTGGGCGGAAATCAAAATTTCTCAGAACAAGTTCAATAATTTTTTCTTCAGGAATTTTTTCTGTCTTAAAGCATTCAATATTTATTGAAGTTGGCTTTGCAACCCCGATTGCATAACTTATTTGAACTTCGCACTTCTCAGCCAAGCCGGCAGCCACAATATTTTTAGCAACATATCTTGCCATATAAGCCCCGCTCCTGTCAACTTTGCTCGGATCCTTCCCAGAAAATGCTCCTCCTCCATGCCTTCCTACTCCCCCGTATGAATCAACAATAATTTTTCTTCCTGTAACTCCTGTATCTCCTTCAGGCCCTCCAATAACAAATCTTCCAGTAGCATTAATATGTATCTTTGTTTTCTCGTCAATCATGCTCCCGCATACAGGCAGAATAACTTTCTCATAAATTTCTTTTTTTAATTCTTCTTCTGAAATTTCTTTTTTGTGCTGCTGTGCAATAACAATTGCTTCAATCCTCGCAGGCACATCTGCAATATACTCAACAGTAACTTGAGATTTCCCGTCAGGTCCGATATCTTTTATTTCACCTTTTTTTCTCAGTTCAGCCATTCTTCTTGTTAATTTGTGCGCAAGAATAATTGGAAGAGGCATTAATTCAGGAGTTTCATTGCAGGCATATCCATACATCATTCCCTGGTCTCCTGCTCCCTGCTCCTTGTTCTCGCTTTCTGAAACTCCCTGGGCAATGTCACAGCTTTGTCCGTGAATAGAAACCCAGACACCAGCATCCTCTGAATCAATTCCAAATTCAGGAGATGTATATCCAATATCTTTCAAAACTCTTCTGGCAATTGACTGAATATCAGCAAATCCTCTTGTTGTCACTTCTCCTGCAACATGCACGCTTCCGGTTGTAACAAGAGTTTCTACTGCCACTCTTGAGTATGGGTCCTGAAAAATCAAATTGTCAAGGATAGCATCTGAAATCTGGTCGCATATTTTATCAGGATGCCCTTCTGTCACGCTCTCAGATGTAATAAAATAATTTTTCATGTTGCAGCAATCTCCTGTCTCCAATTTTCAGGAATTTCAGGAACATCTCCGCCATAAATTCCATAAGATTCAGGAACATTCCAAAGCATATCAAAATAACATTTTTCAGCTAATTCTCTTAATCCATCAGTAATAGTTTCTCTTCCAGCAATTCTTTCCAAATGCCTTGCAACAAGTTTTGTATTATTATCTCTATCTTGCTTAACATCTTGAGTAATGTCAACATGCTCAAAATCAATATTTTCAAGTAAACTCTTTTTTTCCGGCTGCCATGCTTCTACTTTAACTTTTCCTGAAAAAGAGCAAGCTAAATAAGCTGTAACAATCTGCCTGTCTGCTGATGAATAGCACATAAATTTCTTGTATGCAGGGCCTCCATCTGTTGTTCTTCTTCTGTCAACAGCAGTAACTATTGCAATATCTTTTCTAGGTAAAATTCTTAAACTAACAGGATAATCCCACGGAGCTCCGGATTCATAATGTGTTATTTTTAATTCTCTTTTGCCTAAAACAAAAGGAGGCACAGGCCTTCCATCAAGTTTCCACCTACCATCATGTGTCATTTTAATTTATTCCTCAACATCTCCGTCTTTCAGTCCGCCGGTTGTCAAGAAGAAAATTGTTTCATTGTCAGGAAGATTTGGAGAATCAATTAATTTCGCAACTCTCGAATCTTTTTTCCCTCTTCTCAGATAAATCCTGTATGTAGAATTATGGACAATAAACCCATTAGCGAGATAGTTTTCATTCATCGGAACAGAAAAATCATAAAATAATTCTTTATTTTCATTTTCAGAAATATTTATCTCGCGGATTTTCTCAAATCTTGCATCAGAATTTAACAGCTTAAAGATAAAATCAATTTTTTGCTTGATTTGTCTGTCCTTAATTTCCTGTTTCATCAAAGCATTAAATGCTCTCTCCAATTCGTTTCTATTAATCCATTCATAATTTTTTCCTCTCGGCTTTATGAATTTTGAAGGGAATAATCCTGCTTGTTCAAGCAAATTCCATATCTCTTGTCTTTTAAGAGGCACCATTTCTTTATCATAAGTCAGATTTATTTTTTTTATTTGTTTTAATAAGGTTTCTTGTTTGTCTTGAGCAGTAAATCCTATTTGTAAATAATTCTTAACATCCCTGGCAATTATTCTCAAAACATTTATTTTTTTCTTTCCAATTTCATATTTGATTGTGCTTCTTACCCCAAACCTTAATAAAAATAATTGCAAATATCTTAAAATCTGCTTATTTTTTTGTGCAACAGAAATCATTGCCCTTTTCTTGTTAATATGCCCTTCTGCATCAACAAATCCTCTTACAAATCCTGCAACAACCTCGTTTTTGCTCTTTCCAATATATTCAAAAATATTTGGAAGAACTAACTTAAAAAAATCAGAAATCTCTTTTGAATTTATGCTGAGATTATAGCAATTCTTGTCTTTTATCTTGTTTATGCTTCCGGAAATATTAAAAATTTGCTTGAATAAAAAATTATAAGACTGCAAAACTTCAATTCTTTCATCTCTAAATCTTAATCCTCTTGATTCAAGATTCCCGTCACCTAAAAAATATCCCAAACTTTGTCCAAGTTGAGCATTCATAACTTCAGGCAAAATTAAATTTCTATGCTTGTGAGTCTGAACAGGCAAAATCTGGAGTTGTAATTTTCCTGAAAAACAATTCTGCAGATTTTCCAAGGTTCTTATTGAAGTTGGCCAGCTTTGGTTCAAAACTCTCCTGAACTGCCTTTTAGTAATTCCGATTTTTTTGCATATTTCTTCTCTCGAGATATTTTCTTTTTTAATTTCTTCTCTTAATCTTTCTGAATCTTCTGCAGAGATTCTCCCAATTTTCCTGATATTCGTCAAAGGCAATTTCTGCTCCTCTCCCTCAATCTGAATTTTTCCTGCCTGCATGACAAACTCTCCCTCTCTCAAGTCTTTGGCTTCTCTCTCAATAATTGAAAAATTATCAACTGTAAAAAACCTGTGTAGAGGAGAGCAATTTATCTGGCAATCAGTTTTTATATTATAAATCTTGTCAACATTAGGATTAACAAAAACTAGCTCAGAATTTGCTGTTTCTAATCTTAGTTTATTAAAATTTCCGGAAATAATCTTTTCTTGTTTCATATTTTTTATTTCCTTTATGCTTCCATTTCCAAGCTGAATCAGGCTGTCTCCAGTCAGGCAAGCATGCCCGACAATATTCCCGCCAACTGCTGTTGTCGGGTCTCCAAACATCATTGCAGGATTTGCCATTACCTGATTTGTTACATAAACCGCAATATTGCACTGCTCAGCAAGCTTCATTAAGTCATGAAGATACTTGTTTAATTTCTGCTGCCTGTCTGCAAGCATGCCTCTTCCAGAATACTCTGCTCTAAAATGAGCAGTCAAAGAATCAATAATCACAAGCCTTATTGGCTCTCCGTTCTTAATCATTTCTGTAATCTTGTCAAGAAGCAAAATCTGATGGTCTGAATTAAATGCGCGGGCAACAAAAATATTTTTCAGAACTTTATCAGGCTGAGCTCCAATTGCCTCTGCAATCTGCCTGATTCTTTCAGGGCGAAATGTGCCTTCTGTGTCAATAAAAACAGCCTTTCCATTCGCCCCTCCTTTTTCAAGAGGCAGTTGCACATTAACAGCAAGGGACAAGCCAAGCTGTGTTTTTCCACTTCCATATGCCCCATATGCTTCTGTAATTGCCTTTGTTTCAATTCCTCTCCCACCCAGAAGATTATTCAGATTTCTTGAGCCAGTTGTAATATGAAAAACTTCTTCTCTCTTTTTCGCAAATTCCAAGCCGTCAGAAAATCCCAAGTCCATCATCTTTCTTGATGCTTGTATAGCCTTTCGGGCAACAGCTTCTCCAACCCCTGCAAGCTCAGAAAGCTGCGCCGGAGATAAAACAGCCAGCCCCATTAAATCAAATATTCCTGCAGCCTCAAGTTTCGAAGCAACAGCCGGCCCAATTCCAGGCAAGTCAGTAAGCTTTGTTTCTGTTTTTTCCTCTTTCTTTTCTGCCATAATTTCACATATTCTTGTGATTTATAAAGATTTATTTAGTCTGAAATATACACAGAAATTCCAAGAAAAAAGATATCTTTTGTTAATTAGTATAATTTTATTTAAGGGGTTAATTATTATTAATTGCAGCTTTCATCCTGCGGCAAATTATAAAGTAAAAATTAATAAATTATATAGTTATCCATAAATATTTACTAATTAGTTGATAATATCAAAACTAAGCCAATTAGACAAATAGCAGAACAAGAAGAAGCAAATCTATAATAACAGATATCAAAAAAACAGATGTCTCAATTCTTCCGCCTGTTTTTATAAATCCAGAACTTGTTTTTTTATAAGGCCAGAAAGCAGTTATTCCTTCTTGTGTAAAAGAGTCGGCAAGCAAATGAACAGAATATCCCAAAAAAAATCCAAAAGCGAGTTTAGGAATAAATACCCCAAGTAAAATAGAAAATAAAATGCAGAAAGTAAAGCTGTGTATAAAACTTCTGTGCCTGACAAAAAACTGGACAGGCTTGAAAACAGGTTTTCTTCCAAGAATTGAAAACCCAGAATCAATATCAGGAATAAATGTCGCAATCAAAACAACAGCAATAAACAAAAATTTGTTTGATATATGCTGCAGAAATAAAAATATAAAAAATACAGATATTGCAATATGTGTCCTGATTAACATGGTTTTTATTCCCTCTTTTAATATTCAAGAAATCAAGAATTATAAACCTTTGTTCAATTATTAATTCTATTATTAACATTATCTTTATACAAAAATGTTAGCATATAAATCCAATTAATATTAATAAAAATATATAAATTTCTTAACAGTCTTTTAATTTAATAGGATTCAATAAAAC
>VGKQ01000003.1 GCA_016866995.1 Candidatus Pacearchaeota archaeon | reverse complement strand
GGAGTTGGGTGGGTGGCGGGGAGTGGATGGAGGGAATATATTATCCGAGCAACTTGTTGCGAGCAAAATGTCCGCAGGACTTCGAGCTGACCCCCTAAGTTTCGTAAGAAAAAGTTTAGATAGATTCGAGCCCACTGAGTAATAATTTTGCATAATCGCTGTTCTATTCGTCCGAATACTTGAAAGATTGATTTTTAGTGCAACGATGCCGAAGGGAAAAAATCAAAGAAAAATTGGGCTTTGTAAAATTGGATTATTAACTTTGGAGTGGTTATTACAGTAAGATTTAAATATATGGATTGATTTTCTTTTTGTATGAGCAATGATGTTATGCATGATGATGAAGGTAATATTGTATATGTAGAGGAAAGTACTGGAAGAAGTTTAGCGCATTATCCAAGTTGGCGAGAGATTAGACAAAGTGAAGAATCATTCAAAGGTAAAAATAAGGTAGATGATGTGCAGCTCAATGCCTTGGAAAAACTTCTAGATGGAGATAGACTATCATGCAATCCTATTAATGAATTAAGAAAACAAGAACCACATATCACAACACGTGATCCATTCTACGAGGATAATATCCATCGTTATGGACCATCAATTGACGAGGTTGAAGCATTTTTTGAATCTATACTTCATGAGGATGCAAGAAAATTGCCTTCTGTTGCAGCTTCAAGGTTGTTGAGCATATATAATGATAGAGGGTCAGGCGATGCAAGTAATTTATTTTTTAGATTTTTGGATTGGGCCCTATATGCACTTAATAATTGTCCTGATACGAAGGACAGAATAAGGAAAATTCTAAAATCAGGCCCACAAGGTCGTAGATATTTAAATGATGTATGCGCTGGAAGAGTGGATTCTGAAATGGGGGAGGCTGCTGATGAAATTATGCTCCACCACAGATTTCTATTAAAAGAACATCTATTGCTAACAACCGGTTTAGTACTTGCATCTGGAGCAGCAGCGTATGGTTTAACAAGTATGATATTGCAATATTTTAGTAAATAAAGCCCAATTTTTCTACTTCTAAGTCGCCGTAGGGCAAATTGAATATAACGCCTGTTATATTCCCTGACTTCCAATTATGTTAATAATTCCTCTGGAAGGTTGGGCGAGCAATTAAGGGTGGTGGGGCTTTGGTGGTTTCTTGGGGATTAGTATATTGAGCCCAAAGTTTCTGAACAAAGAATATTGTGAAGAAATTGATTATAATTGGTGTTATATTCGTTTTTTCGCAGAAAAAACCAAAAAATTTATGTTGAGTAGTGGAGTGGAGCGGAACGCCACGAGACAATAAATTTTTTGAGTTATGACGGAACGATTTTTGGGCTATTAAAAATTACAATTAAAACTCAAGGGTAGTCACAAATAGAAAAGATTTAAAAATATTATGTTACTTCTTCAAAACATGGTGCAACAGCTTACTCAAGGACGCAATGGAACAATAGTTGGACCAGATAATAAACCATTTAATCTTGCTAGTGTATGTTTAGCTTTGACAAAGACTTATGTTAGGCGAGAAAGTCAAGGAGTTATTGATGATGCGAGAATGCTTGCGGAAGCAAATGGCTTGGAATATTTTCTAGTTCTTAAAGATGAAAAAGCAGGATTAATGAGAGTAGATTTTGGGTATCCTGGAAACTTTGAAGACCAGCGTGTTTTAGGCACAAAATCTGTCAGACTTTATACTGTTAATTTCTATGGTGTCCCAGGTTTTAATAAAGCCCAAAAATCGTGAGTAATATTTCTTATAAGCTGTGTTATACGCCCCGAGCCAAAGGCGAGAGCGCAACGTTCGGCGAAGGCAAAAAATCAAAAGTCGTCGGCAGTATAGTTTTCGTTTTGGGGCACGCGCGCGGTTTTTGCTTCTTTTTTTGAAAAAGAAGAAATTTTGGTTGGCTGTTTGTAAATTTTTTCAAAAACGAAAGGTTTATATACTTCATATATATAAGATATTTATACTAAATATATAAAATCGTAAAAATGGTTCAAGCAATGATTGAAATTCCTAATGAAGCTAATCAAATTTTGAATATAGTTAAAGCTAGATATAATCTAAAGACTAAAAGTGAAGCTATTGCCAAAAT
Source organism: Candidatus Pacearchaeota archaeon (assembly GCA_016866995.1). GTDB lineage: Archaea > Nanobdellota > Nanobdellia > Pacearchaeales > GW2011-AR1 > VGKQ01. The sequence goes on along the minus strand of VGKQ01000003.1, from coordinate 62,621 downwards.
TGTTATAGAATGTGGAGCAAATATTATAGAACCTGAATTAAGGCCTGAATACTTAGAAAAATTAAGAAAAATTGAAGAAGAAGGTTATGGCGAAACCCTTAATTCTATCAAACAATTAAGAAAGAAGATAGAAAAGAGGTAAAATGCCGAGGCAATATAAGACTAGTAAAGAGTTTGATAGAATTCTTGCTAAACTTGAGAAAAAAGACAAGCAACTTTACGAAAATCTTCTTAATAAGATGAATGAAGTCTTAAATAGCCCTGACATCGAGCATTATAAAAATTTAAGATATGACATGAAAGAATTTAAGAGAGCTCATGTTGGGCATTTTGTTCTTGTATTCAAATTTGACAAAATGAATAATTTTATCTTTTTCTCGGATTTTGATCATCACGATAAGATTTACAAGAATTGAGAATTTGAGGGTAGGTGGTCGGGGGCATTGAAGTGCCATCTTTAACTCTCTTTTAATTTCTAAGTTTAGTGCCTTCGAACAATTAGACATAATTGGTGTTATCCGACCCTATCCTCGTGAGCGACCCGCAAAAAGTGGAGCTTTTTCAGAGCTGAGGCGAATACTCCTGATAGGGCGAGTAAAATTAGACTATTGTTAGGGCGGGGGATGGACAAGCGCGTTATTTTTTCAAGTAATTTTGGGCAGTTTCTTCACTAACTTCTAAAGATTCATTTCCAATAATAAGTTGAGATTCTGGAAATCCTCTTATATCTTGCCCAAAATAGAATCTTCTTCCTTGCGAAAGAGTTCCCTTATATCCCAACTCTCTAGCCAGATTTGCTTGGTCTTCGAAAGACAGACCCAGTTTTCCATCAAACATTTGAGCCTTTTCTAAAACTTGTCTTTCAAGTTGGCGCAATCTATCTTTTCTTTCTTGTACTTCATTTCTTGGAGAACTTTGCACCCAAGAATTTAGCTTAGATTGTATTTCAGGATATGAAGAATTATATTTTTCAGTAAAGCTCATTATCGGAAGATAGGTGCAAAGTGCAACAACGGCAGAACCTACGGCGCCAACTACAAATTTAGCAAATCTGCTTAATTCTGGTTGAATTGTATTGTCCATTTTCAAATTTTATCACAGAACTCTTTCGCCCTTTCGGTTAGAATCTGTAAGGAAGTATGCTTTAAATAATTATCGTTAGCGCTTGTCCATCGGGCGGGGGCGGTCAATTGATTAATTTCACTCGAGTTTTTTCCAGCAGGAAAAAATTTTGGCTAATTGGTGTTATATTCCCTGACGAGCTGAATTATGTTAATAATTCCTCTGGAAGGTTGGGCGAGCAATTAAGGGTGGTGGGGCTTTGGTGGTTTCTTGGGGATTAGTATATCGAGCCCAAAGTTTCTGAACAAAGAATATTGTGAAGAAATTGAATATAATTGGTGTTAGTTTCCTTTTTCCTCGAAATTTCCCCCTTTGAGCGAAAGCGAAAAGAGGCTGGAAATTTCAGAGTGAAAAAGTTCGAAGAAAACGAAGTTTTCTGAGAAAGTAAATTTTTGGGCGAGGGCTCGTTTTTAGGGGCTTTGGCTTTTATGTTGTCTTTTCTAAGTAGTTAAAATCGAAAGGTTTAAATAGGGGCTGTTTATTCTATTTATAAGGTAAATGAAAATGATGAATCAAGCTGAAAGAATTGAAGCAATGGAAAGACTTCCTGAACATCTTGGAGAATTTGTAAGTGTTATTTTTGTTAATCAATTTAATAAACGAAAATGTATTAGGGGAAAATTAAAAGAAGTAACGCCCTACTCTAATGTGGTTGTAACCCATTTAGAAAGAGTTCCTGAAGAAATACAAGATATGGATATTTTTCAAGGAAGAAAAATTATGAAAAGTACAACTGGAATTCCATTTTTGGGATTACCCGATGCAATCATGTCTATTCATGCAAAAGATGGAAGTGTTCTTTATGATAATGAACTTGTTCATCCATTTTATAATCCTCATTTCTTTCCAAATCGCGATGAGAACGGAAGATTAAGAATAGGGGAGGATCATAACGATGGAAAAGCATATGCAGAAAGGACTAGAGAATTAAGCTTCGGAAGACGATAAGCAGAGTTTTTTTCTTTTAGCCAAAGCCCCTTATTCTAAATAACAAGCAAATTGAAAATTTGCGAGACTATATTCTGCCCGAGCCCAAAAATTTATTGTGCATAATCGCTGTTATATTCCCTGACGAGCTGAATTATGTTAATAATTCCTCTGGAAGGTTGGGCGAGCAATTAAGGGTGGTGGGGCTTTGGTGGTTTCTTGGGATTAGTATATCGAGCCCAAAGTTTCTGAACAAAGAATATTGTGAAGAAATTGAATATAAGCTGTGTTATCCGACCCGAAAAATCCGAAGGATTTTGAGTTCAGAATTCGGCGTTATCAATATTAACTATAAAGTAGTAAATTAACCAAAAGATTTATAAAGATAAGTCAATTACAATCAACTATGAGATTTATGAGAAAAGCACTGGGAATTGGAGCATTGGTTTTAGCTTTAGCTGGTTGCGACAACCAACCAAGAAATTATAATGCTTATGTTGATTTGAATAATGATAAAAAACAAGAAGTTGTCGCAGGAAATTATGGTGAATCTCATTGGGATTTTGCTGATTATGATACATTTGTTGCAAAAAATGATGGTAATGGAAATTTTGGCGAACCTGAATTAATCAACAGACAAAAGAAGTAAGACTTGCCCTATTTTATTTATTTCTTCAAAATTGAAAATTTTGACTAACTTTTAGCTCGCCCGCTTATTGAAACTAATTAGTGTTAAGTCCCCCGAGCTGAATGTATAAAGGAATGAAATGGATTTATAATGAAGCGAGAGCAACTTGTTGCGTGGTCAAGGGGCTAACTTTAAAAAATTCTTGCTGATGATAATATAAATTTCCCCGCAGAGGTAGTCTTCTTCAGAAGAGCTATCGCGTATAAGCCCTGTTAGTTTCTCCGAATGAAATGAGGACGAGATTTTAATGCAATGTTCCCGAAGGGAAAAATCTCGAGTTCTGGGTTTGCCGAAAATTCGTTGTTATTGTAGTTGTTGAAAAATTATTTTTGGAAAGCACACTATTTTTTCATAGAATGAAACCAATCAGAAGAACTTTTTTGGAATAAGAAAATTAGTGCGATTAATTGCAATATAGTTATGCCTGCTGAAAACATTGCAGAGATTGGGTTTGTTACAAGCAAGACTATTGCAGGCAATACGGAAAAAGGAATTCCAATTATGAATAGAACCAAAAAAGTGATTCTTGCCCAATTCTTTCCTTGCCCTATCATATAGATAAAGAAAGCCATAAACACCAATGTGAAAAGAGTTACAAAAATAACAAATCCAGAACCATATCCTTGTGCCAAATCAACAGAATTTGAAAAATTAATTATGCTGTTTAGAACTCCTACTCCAAGACTTATCCAAAGTAGGATTAAAGCATTTGAAACACCATCTGGTTTGTTATTTTTTGGCATCATATATTTATTTAAATTAAGAATTATTTAAATCTATCGTTTGTGTGCTTTTGGTGGAGGTTTTTTTCAACAATTTCGTTAAAATTTTGTTAGGCAAAGTTGCGTAGCAATTTTGTGAGAGTTTTCTTTATGATTTTAACGAAGATAACAACATTAGAATTTTCGGTAGCGAAGCGTGCCTGTAAGGCAAACCCAGAATTGAATATAACAGACTTTTAGCGAAAATCATTAGATTTTCTGCTAATAAGCCCTAACGGGTTTGTTTTTTGATAATGACTGGAAAAATTGTCTAAAATTTCTTTTGTTAGCTCTAAAGATTTGTTGCAATGTTGTTTTAAGTTTCTGGATGAGCTTTTTTTGAAATAAATATTTTCCACAATCTTGCTTCTCTTCTGAACAGCCCTCACAGCAGGAACAAAATCACCATCTCCTGATACAAGAATAGCAACATCAAAATTATCTTCGCAAGCTCCTTCTACTATATCAACAGCCATATGTATATCATCCTCTTTAAGGACATAATAAAATTTGTTTGTTCCTTTTATTTTTCTTTTTAATAACTTGCATAATATTAAATTAAATTTGGGTATTTTCTTTAGATTATTAAAAAATTCTTTCTGACTTTTAAATTTTTCTTGATTTTTTGATTTGTCAAGCTCAGCATTATAATAAAAAATTTCTGAAACCTCTCTGTCTTTTAAGAGATAATCTATAAACCCCTTATAATCAAACATTTTTAATCTTGCTTCTTTGCCATAAATATATCTCAAACCATGATAAAAATTATTTCCGTCTATAAATACAGAAACCTTCATTTTAGGTGCTCACCCATTGCATAAGCAATGGTGAGCGTATATAATTATTATATACTGATTATCCTTATAAAACTTTCGTTTTTCTCTTATTTCTTCTATATTTTCTAAAAGTAAAGTGTAAAAATAAATCCAAGAAACAATTATTAATAATAAACAATTAAATCTTAAATAGCGAGTTAATAAAGAACATTTTTAAACAATAATAAACTAATAAGAATATGATAGAATCAAAAAAAACAAAGAAAGAAGAAAAACAAGAGAAGAAATTCAAAATTCTCGCAGCAGGAGACATACATGGAGATACGAAACTTGCTCTCGAACTTGCAAAAAAAGCAGAAAGGGAAAAAGTAGATTTGGTTATATTAACAGGAGATATAGTTGGATTAATAGAAACAGAAAATTTAATCAAGCCATTCACAAGCAGAAAGGAAAAAGTTCTCTTTGTGCCAGGAAACTGGGACTCCCCAGACACAGCAGATTTTTTATCAAGAATGTATGGAATAAAAAATCTGCATGAATATCATGCCAAGTATGGAAACATAGGAATTTTTGGCTTGGGAAATCCAGGCACTCTGCAATTAAATGAAAAAGAAGCATTTGAGCAGTTAAAAAAGAATTTTGAAAAAATAAAAAATCTCGAAAAGAAAATTTTAGTAACACATATGCATGCAGAAGGAACTCGCTCTGAGCTTTCTGGCTTCCCAGGTTCAAGCGGAATAAGAAAAGCAATAGAAAAATTCCAGCCCGACTTGTTCATTTCAGGGCATATTCATGAACTTGAAGGAATTGAGGAAAAAATAGGAAAAACCAGAATAATAAATGTTGGAAGAAAGGGAAAAATCATAGAAATCTAGAATAATCATAGATTATTCCTATAATTCTCCCCTCTAAGGGGAGATTAAGAGGGGTAATAGAAATCTAAAACAACATTTTAGTATGTTATCTTAGTATATAAATATTTAAGAATAATAAATTTATTATAAAAATATGAAAAAATTGCTAAGAGCAGGATTAGTTGCTATAGTTCTAGCTACCGGAATAACTTGCGGATGTCAAACTATACTCGAAAGATTAGCTCCAGGAACAAAGATAGTTATTCCTGGAAAAGAATATAAGTTTATTAATGATAAAAGAGAAGTTATTGGAAAGACTACTTTTTATAATGAAAAGGGAGAATTTGTCCAGAGATTTGAAGCACAGGGAGTAGTTGATAAAAATTCCATAAATAGAGTAGAATACAGGGCAAAGGGATTTTATAAAAAAACCCAGTGGAAGCCAGGCATTAAAGAAGGAGAGCAGACTATTGAATTATTTAGAGCAGGAGTATATATTGGAAAATTTGTTTTAAGAATGAGAGATAATGACAGAGATGGAAAAGCAAGTTCTGAAACTAAAATTTATGATAAGGATAATAATCTTATAAAAACAGTAGATGGCTATCCTGATAATTATCCTAAAGATCTTATGATTCCAAGTGAATCCCAAGAAGAAGACAGAATTCACAGATAAATCATTAAGAAAAGGCAGGATTATTGAAATTTAGATTTTCCTAAACATAAAATTAAGATAAGTATTTCTACCTGTTTCTTTATTAGATATTTTTTTGAAATATAATAATTCAAAATTTTTGCACATATTCAAAATCTCATTAAAATTATATCTTGACACAAATCTTTTCAGCTTATATTTTTTATCAGGCTCTTTCCAGCCTTCAAAATTTCCCTCTATAATTCCTAAGTAAAATATCCCATTATCATTTAACAAAGAATACACCTTTCTTATAACTTGTTCTGCTAATTTTTTAGGAATTGTAGTTAAAGAAGTATAAGACCAAATCCCATCAAAATTCTTATTTAAATCTATATTCTCAAAATTCATTTTTATTGTTTTTAATCCTTTATTTTTGCATAGATTAAGCATTCCTTCCGAAATATCAAGGCAAAGTGGATTAAATCCTCTTTTTTTAAATAATAAGCTGTCTCTCCCGGGCCCACTTCCTAAATCAAGTATATTTTTCCCAGGCAAATTCCCAAGAAACAAATTAATATCAAAAGATAAGAATTTTTTTGCATATTTTATTGTTCTTTTTTCATATTTTTTGCAATATTTATTATATATTCTCTCTGCATTTTTGGAATCATACTTCATTTTAAAATTTTAATCCAGTGCTGAAATTTAGACAAATAAATTGTATTATTCTTTTTATTAAGCTCGCCCTTTATCCTTACTTTCTGCCCGTCTCTGACACAAGACTGATATATCCAAAAATAAGTTAAAACTCTGTATTCTCTTTTGCTTGTTATTATCTTAAAAATTCTTGGGCTAAAGTTAGTCCTCCAGCAGCCAAATGTTTTGCCAGAAATAATTATTTTTTTGCCTTTTTTAATCTGAATATCTTCAGGAACTTCGTTTTTATCATAAACAAACCGTATTGTGCTAAGAATTTTCTTGTTTATCTGCATAGATGCCCATTTATTTCTCAGCATCAAGCTAAAACTGTTCTTTTTTGAAAATTTACTTCCATGTTTTTTTATTTGATAAGATATATGATTTTTGTTTATATTCCCAATCACAAGCTTATTTTTTAATTTTTTAATATTATTTTTAATTTTATTATAATTTTTAATTCCATAAACTACAAAATCAACATCTTTTTCTATGTCAAAACCAAGCAATGCAGAGCCAAATATTCCAATATCATCTTTTTTGACGCCAAGACGCATAATAAAATCAGCAATCTCTTCCCATTTGCTTTCTTTTATCTTATTATAAATTTTAGAGAATTCCTTATTTGGCTTGAAAATAAATTTGATGTTCTTTCTTTTTAAAAAACAGGGCATAATATTATTATCTATTACTTTCTGATAATTTTTTTTGAATAAAATATTATATCTTCCTTTACTAGAGGGCTCAAATACTAAATTAGCTAAAATTTTATTTTTGTTTTTATATCCTCTTACAATATAAATTCTGTAATTTTTATCAACAACATAGTCGCATTCTCTCAAGTCTTCCATTTTTTAATATAAAATTTATTTCATCAAGAGTTTTATCAAAAGACTTATTCTCTATTAAATGTACATTAAAATTTGGGGATAATTTTTCAGCCAATAAAGAGATTTTATCTTGGATTAAAGAAATATTATTGTAATTTTCATACCATTCCTCATTTTTGATTGTTCTTCTATTATTCTTATTATCAAACATCTTAAAATGCTCATTTTTATTGTTTATAGAAAGAATAAAAATAGGTATATTTTTGGGAATTTCAAGAGCGAGAAATGGTGTTATATGAACTCCTTCTATGACTGCACTTGTTCCTGCCTTTATATTATTAAATATTAATTTCTTTATTATGCTTTTCATCAAAAAAGTATGTTCAAAAAATCCTTTAATAACATTACAATTATTTAATTCTCCAAAATATTTCCAGCACTTGTGGGAAACATCAAATAAAAGAGGATTTTTAGTTTTATCTTCATAACTCCTCATAACATCTCTTATTATGTCTGTATGAATTACATGCTCTATTCCAAAACTTTTTGCTAATTCAGTTGCTAATGTGCTTTTCCCTGTTCCCGGAACTCCTCCAATTAAAATTATTTTATTTTCCATATCAAATCATAGACATGCAAACTATATACATATTTTTGTACATAAATTGTCTGCAGTGTTGCATAAAGCTTTTATACCCTAAGATCTATTATCTATCATGTTAGATAGTGCCATAACAAAGAAAATAGAAGATTTTGTCTACCTGAAGCCGAGAAGCATACAGGAAATAGCAGAACATACAGGAAAAAACTGGAGAACAGCAGACAGATATATACAAGATATAGAAAAGAATTTTGGAACATTGTCAACCCGAGTATTCAGAGAAGGAACAAGAGGAGCATTAAAAATAGTTTTCTGGAGCAGTATAGAAAAAGCCTCAAGTTCAGTATTCCAAGAGCAGCTTGAACAAGAAATACTAAGAGCAAGGAAAAAAGAAGACTTTTCAGCATTTGACATATTCCAGCATGTTCAAGATAAAAACAAAAAAGCAATAGTAGAAAAAGCGATTGATGAATCAGGAGACAATCTTAAGGAACTGGGAGAATTATTTAAAAAAACAGAGAAACAGCTTACAATTCTTTCTGGAAATCTTTCTTTTATAAATCTAAAAAATAAAACAATTGATGTATTCAAAATTCTAGAGGATCTTGTGAAAAAAGGGGTTACAATAAAGATATTATGCAGAATAGACCTTGCAGGAATAAATAATATAGAGCGTGTTCTTTCATTAAATTTCAAATATGGAAGAGAATGTATAGAAATCAGACATAGAGAGCATCCAATTAGGGCATTTATCTTTGACAACAAGCTTTTTAGGATAAAAGAGATAAAAGAGCCGACAGGAAAGCTTCACGAGCTTGATAAAAAGATTTTTATATTCTATACAATCAAAGATAAGGACTGGACAGAATGGCTATCCAGAATTTTCTGGAAGCTTTTCTCGCAATCAATTGATGCGAGAAAAAGAATTCAAGAGCTGAAAAAGCTAAAATAAAAATAAAAAACATGAGCAGAAAAAAAGAAATTGAAAAACAGGAAAAAGAAAGGGAAGCATATATTCCCTTTAATCCTGCAAATGTCAAGCAGGTTGTGGAAGTTCCAGTAAAGCAGCCAGAGGAAAAAAATATAATAAAAATAGAGCAAGGGAAAAAAACAAAAATTGGCAGGCTTAAAACACGAAACATAAGCGAAGAAACAGAAAAAATAGAGAAAAAAGAAAGCAAAAGAAAAATAAGCAGAGGATACACATTAATTATAACAGAAAAGCCACAAGCAGCATTAAAAATTGCAAGCTCTCTTGGAAATGCAAGAAAATACTCAGAACAGGGAGCCCCTTATTACGAATTTGAGCGAGAAAATAAAAAAATAATTGTAGCCTGTGCAGTTGGGCACTTGCTGGGACTTACAGCAAAAAAAGGTGAAAAAGGCTGGCCTGTTTTCAATATTGAGTGGAAAGCAGAATTCAAAAAAAACTTATGGGCAAAAAAATATTATTCTCTTCTTGTGAAATTGTGCAAGAATGCTTCTGATTATATTGTGGCGACAGATTATGACATAGAAGGAGAAGTTATCGGATTGAATATTATTAAGTTTATTGCAAAACAGCAAGATGCTAAAAGAATGAAATTCTCAAGTTTGACAAAGCCAGAATTAGAAGAAGCATATAAGAATATTTCTCCAACTTTAAACTGGGGGCAGGGAATAGCAGGAGAGACAAGACATTATTTAGACTGGTTTTACGGCATAAATCTATCCAGAGCCTTAATGGAAGCAATAAAACTTGCAGGAAGCTTTAAAATTTTAAGTATAGGCAGAGTTCAAGGCCCTGCTTTAAATATAATTGTAGAAAAAGAGCTTCAGATATCAAATTTCAAGCCATCTCCCTACTGGCAGGTTTATATTATAATTGATGGCATCGAACTCAAGTATAATAAAGATATAACAAAAAAATCTGAATTAATTCCATTCAAAAATCTAAAAGGGAAAACATCAGAGTTAAAAACAGAAAAATCTCTTCAAAAAATAAAGCCCCCTGCCCCTTTTGACTTAACTAGTTTGCAGACAGAAGCATACAAATTTTTCTCAATAAACCCGGGAAGAACACTTCAAATAGCTCAAAATCTCTATCTTGCTGGCTTGATAAGTTATCCTAGAACATCAAGCCAGAAAATTCCAGAATCTATAAATCCAAAAGCAATTATCAAGAAACTTGGAAAAGTTTATGATACAAAATTATGTTCACGAGAAAAAGCAGTAGAAGGAAGCAAGTCAGACCCTGCTCATCCTTCAATTTATCCAACAGGAGAATTCTCAAGCTTGGCAGGAGAAGACAAAAAAATTTATGATTTGATTGTAAGAAGATTTCTCGCCTGCTTCTGTGAGGATGCAGAAGTTGAAAACAAGATAATAACAGCATTATACGAAAATTACAGGTTTATTGCAAGAGGATTGGAAATAAAAAAGAAAGCATGGATGGAAGTTTATAAGATAAAGCTTGATGAAAAAGAGTTGCCAGACATAAATGGAAAAAGAATTATAGAAGATTCAAGAATAGAGGAAAAAATGACACAGCCCCAAAGAAGATACTCTCCTGCATCTCTGGTTTCAGAGCTTGCAAAAAGAAATCTCGGAACAAAAGCAACACGGGCGAGCATAGTTGAAACATTATACACAAGAGGATATATAAAAGAACAGTCAATAAAAGCAACACCTCTCGGCATCTCTTTAATTTCAAGCTTGAAGAAGCACTCTCCAATTATAATTGATGAAAAATTAACAAGAAATTTTGAGAAGGAAATGGAGCTTATCGAGCAGGCAAAGAAAAATTTGAAGGAAAAGCAGGAAAAAATAATAAAAGACGCGAAAAACTCAATAATCAAAATTTCAGAAGATTTTAAGAAGCATGAGAAGAAAATAGGTGAAGAGCTTGTAAAAGCAGGAAATGACTTAAGAGAAGAAGAAAGGAAAGAAAATGAATTAATTATATGCCCTCTGTGCAAAAAAAGTAAGCTGAGAATTCTATTTAACAGAAACTCGAGAAGATATTTTGTTGCATGTTCAGGCTATCCTGAATGCAAAACCACATTTAGTTTGCCTCCGAATGCTCTGATTAAGCCAAGCAAAGATAAAGAAGGAAAGCAGGAATTCTGCCCAGAATGCCAGTTCCCGTTATTATTGTCAATAAAAAAATCAAGAAAACCCTGGAAATTCTGCTTCAATCCGGATTGCCCAACAAGACTAGAGTATCAGAAGAAAAAGGAAGAAAATCAAGGAAGTTAAATAACCAGTTCATTCCGAGTCATCTGCTCTAGTGTCTGCCTTTTTCTTATCAATTCAATTCCTCTTCCAGTAATCAGAACCTCTGGAGATTGTGGATAAGAGTTATAATTAATAGTAGACATTCCAGCACAATACGCTCCTGTTCCTCCAATAACAACAAAATCTCCTCTGCTCATTCCTTCCACCCATCTTGGTTTCAATTTTTCAGAATCTCCGGGAGCAGGAGTTAAAATATCTCCTGATTCGCAGCAATGCCCAGAAACAATAACTCTCTCTGGTTCTCTTTCTCCATCACTGGGACTTCTATGAACAACTGCAATCGGATGCTGTGCTCCATATAAACTCGGCCTAGTTACTTCAGGCATTCCAGTGTCAGTAATTAAAAATTTATATTTTGCAGTTCTTTTCAAGTCTATCACTTTCGCAATAATACATCCGGCATTTGCAACAAGAAAAGTTCCGGGCTCAATCTCAAGCCCGAGCTTAACTCCTTTGTCTCTTGCAAATTCTTTAAATGCTTCTTTAACAGGTTTTCCACATTCCTGCAAATCAGTTGCCTTTTCATAACTCATTCTTGCAACTTTATATCCCCCGCCAAGATTAAGAGTTCTAACATCATGCCCTTGTTCCAGGAATCTTGCAACAATATCAAGAGACATGCCGGCAACTCTCTGCCAGACAGCAGGGTCAGAGCCCGAACCAATATGAGTATGCACTCTTTTTACATTTAACTCATACTTTCTAGCTAATCTAAAAACATCATCAAGTTGCTCATGCCAGATTCCAAAACTCGCACTCTCTCCACCAGTATTAGTTCTGTTTGTTCCTCCACTTCCCGCTCCTGGGTTAATTCTAACAGAAACCTCTTTGCCTGGGAAAAAGATGCCAAAGTTCTCAAGCTGATGTTGAGAACATGCATTATAGTCAAGCCCAAATTCAACTAATCCAAAAAGATTTTCTGGAATTTCCTGGCTTGTCATTAGCATATCTTCGTACGGAATTTCAGCTTTCATACGCGCTCTCTCAGCTTCAAATCCAGAAGAAACATCTAACAATATTCCTCTTTTACGAAAAAGCCTGGCAATATTCATATTCGGATTTGCTTTCATAGCATATCTCACTGTCAATCCGTATGCATTCGGAAAAGCAAGTGCACTATCTGCTTGTTGTTCAAGAATTCTCTGAGAATAAACATAAACAGGAGTTCCAAACCTATTCGCAATTTCTCTCACTTCATCAGGAGACACAACCGGACTTAATGGTTCAGGTTTTGTTTTACTCGCCATTTTACATCCAACTTCTTAAAAGTTCTTCCTGAGAAAGCGGAGAAAGCATTGCAGGAGGAATATCAAGCATTGTAAATGCTCCTGCCCTGCCCTCAAGAGAAAGTCTATGACACGCTCTCGCACAAGCAACTAAAATACTTCCAGTTGCTTCAGGATTACTCTTCCAAGTATTAGAATATTCTACAACCGCTTTATTTCCATTTCCAGTTTTTCCAGATGTAAGCACAAATCCAGCATGAGGCATCTCCTTTTTTCTCTTAGCTACCTGCTCAGGAGTCTCAAACACAACACTAGTATTATAATCTGCAAAATAATTTGGCATTGTAACAATTGCCTTTCTAACTTCATCTGGATTTGCTCTGGGTTTTAAAGCAACAAAGCACTCTCTCATATGTTTCTGCCTTGTTGTTAGCTCAGGATTAACTCCACTTCTTACTGAACTCAAAGCCTCTTGAACAGGAACAGTGTACTGAATTGCGTCCAACACTCCTGGAACTCTTCTTAATGCATCAGAATGTCCCTGGCTGACTCCTCTTCCCCAGAAAGTGTAAGCTCTTGAGCCAGGAAGAAAAGCATTTCCTAAAACTCTCTCAACTGAAAATATTCCAGGATCCCATCCAGCAGATATAACCGCAACATGATTATTCCCTTTAGCCACTCTATTCATTTTATCAAAATACTCTGGAATTTTTGCGTGAGTGTCAAAACTATCAACTGTGTTAAAAAACTGTGCAAAATACGGACCTTGTTCAGGCAAGTCAGTCGCGCTTCCCCCGCATAATACAGCAACATCCGCTTCCATTCTTTTCCATAAATTATCGTCAACTGTTCCTAAAGCATAGATTAATGGGGCATCAGGTTTATTTCCAAATTCATCATTAACTCGTTTAGGAGTCCTGGAGATTATTCCTATTAATTCCATGTCAGGATTTTTCTGTATAGCCTGATAAACCCCTCTCCCAACATTTCCCCATCCTACAATTGCTATCTTCGTCTTCAGTTTCCTTGGTTCTGGCATTTTTCTAGGATTTACTTACCTCCATTTCCCTTAGAGCATCAACAGCAGTGTAAACTTTTCCCCTCTCTCCTGCTTCAATTCTTCTTGCTAAAAATCCAACTAATTGAATTCCTCCATCAGCATAAACCTGTCTGCCGTTAATGTTGTGAAATAGTTCAACAGCCTTATCTCCAAGATCTTGTATTCCTACAACAACATTTCCATCTGGTGATACTCTCTTCCAGTAAGGAGGACCAGAGACATCAGAATAATCTGCAAAAACCTTGCCCTCTAAGAAATCTCTAAATGTACTTCTTAATGTAGCAAAGGGAAATATGGTTGCTCTTTCAGGAGTAGTTAAAGTATAAGTATGCCAGCCGTGTCCTCCTAAATGTTCTTCTGGAACACCCATTGCCCTCTGTTCTTCTTGATTTCTAATCATTTCTATTTGCTCAGGAGCAAACACAATCCCCATTCTCTGAAAATAAGAAATCATTGCTTTTGCAGTCCCGCTTGTATCTTTTTTTCCTGCTTGATGGCTTTCTCTTACACTAAGTTCATAGCCCTTAAATTCTCCTTTATACCTTCTTGAAAAATCATCCATAAAAGCCTGAAGAGCAACAATAGGAAGAGCCATATTAGGAGCAATTACAGCAATATTTCCAGAATCAATAACAGCCTGCTCGAGAGCTTTCCTGTCTCCTCCAGTTGTTCCCATTACAAACGGAATTCCATATTTGCAGTATAATTCAGCATTTCTATTTACAGCATCTGGCTGGGTAAAATCAACTGCAATAACTGGCTTGTAAGTTTCATTTCCAGTCATTCCTTTCAAATGCTCTTCATGTTTTTCAGGAGGAACTAAGTAAAAACTAAAATTTCTTCCAAGAGATATTTCTCTTGGCTGGCTCTCTCCTGTCAGTGATTGAGCAAACACAATAAAATCATCTAAATGCTTTAGAAGCATAGTTTCAGCAAAAACAGTTGCCATTTTTCCAGGCAAACCCGCAATTGCAATATATGGTTTTCCCATATTTTTTTAAGTTTTTTAGTATTTTTAAATTAAATTATACTCTAAAATAACAATTAGCAAGCAACCATAAAAGGCCCTTCAACACAGGTTCTTCTTCCTCTTTCATCTGCACACTTTCCGCAAATTCCAACTCCGCATGAAGTCATATAATCTGCAGATGAATAAACCCTGTCTGGCGGAGAAATAGCAAGCTCCAAAGGCAGAACAGCATCAATCATTGCCCTCGGCCCGCAATTAAAAAAATAACTATTTGGTTCAAGTACAATTTTCTTTAATAAATCTGTAACTAACCCTTTCTCTCCTGAACTTCCATCTTCAGTTGCAACATAAACTTTTCCATATTTTCTAAATTCATCTAAATGAAAAAGATGCTTTTTATCTTTGGCTCCAAGAAGAATAATTATTTTATTTGTGCTTGAGAATTTTTTGGCAAGCAAAAACAATCCTGCGACTCCGCAGCCTCCGCCAATTAAAACAATAGCACTATTATCCCGGATAAAAATTGGTTTTCCATACGGCCCCCTAATGTAAAAACTATCTCCTGCTTTCAAAGAATTAATTGCTCGAGTGAATTGCCCCCTCTCTAAAACTCCTAAAATTAAAGGATCATCATCCATTACAGAAAATGGCTTTTCTCCAACTCCAGGAATCCAAGCAAAAACAAACTGCCCTGGAGAAGCTTCAATTTTCTCCTCTGTTTTAATTAATTTAAAATCAGAACACTGCTCAAGTTTACCAGTAACTTTAACTTTTTTATAGTTCATATCAACATCCTTAAGCAATGCTGCTGCATTATTTCTTCTTGTATTTAAGTCAGAAACAAGCGCAGAGAAATAATTTTTAATTTCAATATCTTTCATTCCAGCCAACGAGCTGCCAATTCCAAAGAAATTAGCTCCTGCTTTTTCATAAGCTTCAATATCTCTCGCTGTCGAAATTCCACCCATTCCAATTATTATGGGCTCAGGACCGACAGCATCCCTGATTTCCTTAACAACTTTAACACCTATCGGCATTATGCACTTTCCAGAAACTCCCCCATTCTTATTTGTTAAAACCGGATTTCCGTCTATAATATGACATCCCGGACCTACTGTATTAATAGCAACCAATCCTAAAGCTCCAGCTTTAATTGCAGCACGGGCAATGTCTCCAATATTACTTACATTTGGAGTTAATTTAGCAAAAACAGGTTTTTTTGTCGCAATTATAACAGCTCTTGTAATTTGCTCAACTACTTCTGGGTCTTGCCCAAGTTGCATACCATATCCTTTTGCATGCGGACACGAGAGATTTAATTCAAATCCATCAACAAAATTCTCTAATTTTTTGGCAACAAAAACAAATTCATCTGCATTTTTGCCAAAAATGGATACAAGCAAAAATTTATCTTCTGGCATCTTAATAGAAGAAAGATGTTTTGCAAATTCCTCTGCCCCGGGGTTAGTTAATCCAACTGCATTCAGAAAACATCCAGGCATATATTGTGTTAAAATAGGTTCTTTATTTCCTTCCCTTTTTTCTGGTCCAATACTTTTAGTTGTTAATATTCCTATCTCTTCTATTTCTTTGGCAATCTTATTTATGCAAGAAACCTGAGTCGTAATAATTCCGGAAGGAATTGTAAAAGGCCATACTATTTTTGCTCCAATTTGCTTTTTTTCTATCATTTTAACAGTTTAAAATTTATTTTTATTGGACTATATTCTTGCCCAGAATTCATTTCCATAAGTATACTCATTCAAATTTAAATCTCCTGGATTCTCGGTTTTCTTAACACAACCTCCTAATCCAAGAATTCCAACAGGATTATTAAATGTTAAATTATCTATAAGCTCCTGTGATAATTCTTGTTCTCTCAATTTTCTAACTATTCGTGGCCACTTGTCTAATCCTGGATACCCAGACAAATACGGGGGCTGCAATTTCTCCTGCAAGCTGTGTGGAGCACTATCTGTTGCAATACAATCAATCATTCCATCTTTCAAACACTGCAATAAACCCTGTTGCTGCTCTATAGTTCTTAAAGCAGGATTTACCTTAAGCACAATTCCCCCAGGCAAATTCATCATTTCATCATACATAAATAAATGGTGGGGTGTAGCATCACACGAAATTCCTCTAAACGCACAATGCTCTGTTCTTAGCAAATTTCTCTTGATAGAATTAATATATTTAACAGCTTCTGGTGTTGAAACATGTGTAATATGAAGCCATCCTATAAATTCACTCTCAAGAGCATATAAAACTGCTTTTTTAATTGATTCAAGCTCAGCTTCTGGAGGTCTGGCTCTGCAATGACTAATAGGATTTTCAGGGTCCCATAAATCCGGCCTTAAAAGCAATTCTTCTTCTGCATGAACAATTAATACTCCTTTGTAATTTCCGTAACCTAAACGGCCAAAAACCCTTCTCTGTTTACTCTCAGTTGTTACAGCCAAATCACTTACTGATCTCCCCAGATATATTTTCATTCCAGGCACTCTTGGAAATAAATCTCTGCAAACTTTTATTGCTTCATCAATCTGTTTCAAATCAGAAGTCAATCCAATATAAACTCCATAAAAAACTTTTGAACCTACTTTATCTGCTCTGGCAAGTTTTTCCTCAACCAGCTCTCGGGTTGTTACAGGCGGATTAAGATTGGGCATAACTACAATCCCATCCACGCCAGCTTTTTCTGCAACAATGAGAGCATGTTGCTCATCCTCTCCCTTGTAAGCTTCCTTGCCTCCCCTGTCATGAACATGCATATCAAAATACATATTTTAAGATTAAAACAAGATTATTTAAAATTATCTTGAAAAATTTTATTACTCTTCTTTGATGAATTTTTATAAAAAAGGTTTAAATACTTCTTAGTTCACGAAAGACAATGCAACAATACAAAAAAGAATTTATTATGTTTTTGCTTAAAACTGGAGCATTAAAAATAGGAGGGGATTTTTCTTTAAAAAGCAAGAGGATTTCTCCGTGGTTTGTTAATGTAGGGGATTTTAATGAAGGCGAATCAACAAAGGTATTGGGAGAATTTTATGCAGACTCAATATTAAATTCTGGTGTCAGTTTTGATTTGTTATATGGCATTCCTGAAAAAGGAAACGCACTTGCAGTTGCGACTGCAATAGCAATGGCAAAAAAAGGGAAGAATACTGGCTGGTTTTTCACAAGAAAAGTTGCTAAAGAATATGGAGAGGCAACAAATTTAAGCCAGGCAGAAAGAATTAAAGCTTTAGTTGTTGGAATGGCTCCTAAAAACAATCAGTCTGTTATACAACTAGATGATGTTTTCACAGCAGGAGATGCAAAATATCAGGCAAGAGAGGTTTTGCAAAGTATTGGTGATTTTAATCTTCCTCTACTGGCAATTGCTGTTGACAGGCAAGAGGTTGGAGTGGATGGAAAAAGTGCAATAGAAGAATACGAAGCAAAAACCGGAACACGGGTTGTTTCTATTGTAAATGCCCTTGATGTTTTAGATTTTCTAATAGAAAATATACCACTAAAAACTCCAAACGGAGAGATAAAAAAGGAAGATATTGAGAGAATGATGAATTATCTAAGAACCTACGGGACTAAAAGCGTGAAAAAGATGTTAAGAAAAACAGAGCAAAAGATTATTGAAACAGAAAGAAGTATTATTCCGGCATGTGATGTTCCAACAATAGAAGAATTTGAAAAAATAGTAAAAGAAACTGCAAAAATAAAAGAAATTGGAGGGTATAAAATAGGTTTTCAGTTAAGTCTAAAATACGGACTAGGAAAAATTGTTGAAACTGCTAGAAAATATACTAAAAAGCCAATAATATATGATCATCAAAAAGCAGGGACAGATATTCCTGATACAGGAAAAAATTTTGCAGAAGTTTGTAAAGAAGCAGGTGTTGATGCAGTTATTTTCTTCCCCCAATCTGGTCCAGAAACAGAAAGAGCATGGATTTATCATGCCATTGATAAAGGATTAAAGGTTATTGTGGGTGGAAGAATGACTCATCCTGCATATGCTGTAAGCGAGGGCGGATTTATAACAGACGAGGGTGCTCTTGAAATATATAGAATTGCGGCACAGGAAGGAGTAAATAATTTTGTTGTTCCAGGAAATAAGCCAGAAATTATAAAACAAATTAAAGAAGTAATAGAAGCAGAAGGTGTCACTCCAATTTTCTATGCTCCAGGCTTTGTTGCCCAAGGAGGAAAGATTGAAGATGCAGCAAAAGTAGCAGGAAATTCCTGGCATGCTATTGTCGGCAGAGGAATTTATCAGGCAACAGATATAAAAGCTGCGGCTCTAGAACATACTTCTCAATTAAGCTAACCAGCCCCTCTTTCTCACTCCAGAACTAATTATCTCAAATTCAAGAGATTTTTCAGGAAGCGAGCGGTGTTTTCTCAAAATTAATTTTCTTTTTCCTTTCTCATTTTTTAACTCGAGAAGACATTTGCTCCAGTATTTTAACAAGTCTCCTCCAACCATATGAATTTCTCTCTGCTTTCCTGCTTTAAAATCTTCCTCGCTTAAAAATTCAGAATAAACCTGATTAGTTACAATAACAGGAATATTTCTTGTTCTTGCAATTTCTGCAAGAGTTCTTAATTGTTTTGCAAGTTTAGAATTAATTTCTCTAATCCTGCTCTCACTTTTCTCTTTTATTGCCTCTGCTAATTCTAATCTATACAACATAGTCATGCCATCAACAACAATTAATCCAATCTCATCTTTCTTGATTTCTCTCAGCAATTTTGAAAAAGCCTCTTCCTGCTCATCAAAGCTCACTGGCTTCAGCAAGATTATATTTCCTAAAACTTTTTCATATTCTTCTCCAGATAATTGTTTAACTCTTTCAACACTAAAACCCCCCTCTGTATCAATAAACATGACTTTCTTGTTTTTCTTGGCAAGAGAGACACTTGTGAGCAAACAAAAATTAGTTTTTCCTGTCCCAGCTGCTCCATAAATAGTTGTAATAATGTCTTTCTCATATCCCCCATACAAAAACCTGTTCAAATCATAGCTTCCAGCTGATATCTTCCTTTCTTTCTCTATTTCCATTTTATATTTATATAAACCTATTTTGTTTCTCTTTTAAAGAGAAAGAGATTAATAAGGATTATTGTGATAATTTTCCAGAATTAAATAAATAACAAATAAGTATGTCTCCACACAACAAGCTTTAATTTATATAATTCTTGTGATAATAGTGGATTTTTCCTTGGCTTTTTCTGCATCAAGCTGTAGAATAATGATTAATAACAATTAGAGAATTAAATTAAAAAATATTTGATAAAAATTAAGTTAATTTATTGAACAGTTCTTCTCACATCCAAGTATAACTGAAAAGTTTGGCAGGTTTCTCTTGTCCCATTACAACTTCTGCATTGATTTGGAACTTTTCTGCCTGCTTCAAAAGAAAGATAAATAGGACATATGCTTGCTGTATCTCCAAGAGTATATTTTATTACTTGTTCCCTAAAAGCAACATCTGCTTGTCTTGTGGCTGGATTTCCACTCATAAAAAAATATACAAATTCAGCATTTTTAAATCTTTTCAAAAAGCCAAAAACATAAAATATTGAATAAAAACCCACAAAATTTTAATTAACTAATTTAAGGTTATGCTCGGCTAATTTAGATTAAAGAAATAATTTTACTGCTCCTTAAATATCTGGCAAGAAAATCTTTTCAGGGAAAACCCCTTTTTCTGCCAGCTGTCTTTAGGCAATCCTGCTTTCTGGCACACTGCCTCTAAAAATTCAAGTCTTGACATTTTCCACTCAACAGCAACCTGCGGAAGAAGCAAGCCAGAATACCCAACATAACTGCACATCAATCCATCTCTTCCAATCTTGATATCTTCTGGTTTTGTCTCCTGAGGCATAGAAAGTATAGAAATCTCAATTTTTATCTTCTCTAATTCAGATTTATCAAGTTTTAAAAATCTGAAATCAGAAAAAGCAGATGATTTGGCAGCTTCATAAGCAGCCTCTGAAACAGACTTAATTGGATACGGAAACCCAACACATCCTCTTAATTCACTATTTTTAGTTAAAGTAACAAAAACCCCTCTCGCCTGCATAAATTTCTTTCCTTCTGGAAATTTAACTTTTTCTCCAGAAAATTCCTCATTTATGCTGTCTCTCGCTAATTTTAACAATCTTGCTCCCTCTTCCTGCGAGTATTCTCCAACCATTTTTCAATAAAAGCTTCTGCTTTTTTATATTTACCTATTTTGTCTCTTTTCTAAAAACATTATCATAAAACTATTCAAAAAATTAAATAATAATAAATTACAAAATTGGGTTAATTATATAGATTATTTATTAATTATCAAAAATGAACATTTTTAAACCTGCAAAGATATGAATAATAAAATGACAAAATTTAGAAAAAGATTGAAAGAGTGGAAAGATGAAATCATAGAACATAGAAATAAGATACTTCTTGCTTTGTTTTTTATTGTTATTACTTCTTTTATTTATTATTTAGCGGGCTCATATACAACAACAGATGCAGAAGTTATAGAAGTTCCTGACTTGATTCTCAGCCACGTTCCTGCTATTGACAGTTCTGTCTTGATATTTATTTATGTCTGGGTATTTACAATAATAACAACTTTTTTATATGTCTATCCATTTATTTTCAATCCTAAAAAAATACACTATTTTCTTGGATTAATTAGTTTATGGGTTTTCATACGGGCAATTTTTATAATTATGACTCATTTAAAAACTCCAGCAGACGCTATAATTATTAATTTTCCATGGCTCATAAAAAGTTTTTATTTTCAAAATGACTTGTTTTTCTCAGGGCACACGGGGCTTCCTTTTCTTGGCTATTTAATATTCAGAAAAGAAAATAAATCTTTAAGTTTCTTGTTTCTTGTTGCATCAATAATAACGGGAATAACTGTCCTCTTGCTTCACCAGCATTATTCAATTGATGTTCTTGCAGCTTTCTTTATAACTTATGGAATTTATAAGATAGGAAATAGAATATTCAACGGAAAAGAATTGGAAAATACTAAAAAATAATTTTCAAAATCTTTTTTATAGATTCTTTTGTCTTCCATCTTGGCTTGAATCCTGAAAATCCTCTTGCATCTTGTATATCTTTTTCCAAGTTTAATTTATCTTGGTGAACATGGTGCCAGAATTTCTTTTTTTCATACAAATCAGCAATATACTCCTGTTCTGTCATTCCGGGAGTTGGCACAAGAAGCACGTTTTTCTTTTCAAGTTCTGAAAGCTCTAAAATAGTAGTATATCCAGAGCGGGTTACAATAAACTTTGCTCTGTTCATCATTTCCTCCTGCTTTTTTGAATCAAGAAAGCTGAAAAATTTTATGTTTTTTCTTTCCTGTTTTTTTGTCGCATCAGGATTTCCTCCTGCAACAACAATTTTTCCACTCAAATTTTCAATCTGCCCGAGAATTTTCTCCTCGAAAATTGTCCTCTGCGGCTCTGGCCCAGATATTGAGAAAAAATAATCAATATCCTTTTTCAAGTTTCTTTTTTTCAGCTGAGACAGAATTCCAGGATATTCAACTATTCCATTAAACCTCGGATTCATGCTTAATTCTCCTGTAAGTTCTCTGCCAGGAAAATCAGGAACAATAACAGCCCCATACTTGCTCATAACAGAAGCAAGAAAATTTTCAGCAACAAATTCAAATGCAGGAGACTTGAATTTTAACTGGTGATTTATTAAAAATGAATTCTCTTTCTTGTCATAAACATCATACCTGCAGTCAGATATAATTATATCATAGCCAGAAGCAATTATTTTTTCAGATATCTTTCTTGCTTTCTTCAAGTCAGAAAGCATTCTGGGAATAGAAACTGAAAATTTCAAAACAAAAAGGCTTGATTTTGGATATGGAGGATAAACAGAAGGAACATCAAAATATCTGCATTTTTTCCCAAATCTATTTTTGAGAATTGCAAGAGCCCTTCCAGTAGAAATAATATCAACTTCATTTTTCTTCACAAGTTCAGAAATAAGAGGCAAGTCTCGAGTAGCATGCCCCTGCCCCCAGTCAAACACCCCAAATAATATTTTCATAATAAACAACACCAAATATACTTTATAAATATTTCAAAATTAACCTTAATCAGCATATAAATTGTAAAATTAGCTAAATAGCAAGATAGAATTAATTAATATAAATTAAGTATTAAATGTCACATTATGCATTATTTATATCAACAAAATATTATAACTAAATTAATATAACTTTATTATTGCAGATACCAATAGATATAAATTAAATTTTATTTAGCTTCATCAGAAATCTTTAGATTTCTGAATGCCATCAAAAATTACTTAATTTTTGAGGTCTTAAATTCAGCAACAAGCTTGTCAGCTTCTTTTTCTATTTCAGAAATTGCATCAGAAACAGCTTTTCTTACTGTTTTTCCTTTAGTCTTTATTTTTAGAACAGGATTCTTGCTTGGATGCTCTTTTTTCCATGCTACAAAACTAACATTTTCATCTTTGGCAAGATAAGCTCTCAATAATTCAGCAATTGTCAAATTATCAATTTCTATCTCGGCTTCATTCTTTTCATCCTTAATATATTCAACTTTCATAAATTAGTGAGAAAAAAGCAGTTTAAAAAGCTTGTTGTTTATTCTTCATCATTTTTCAAATCAATTTCCTTATCTTCATCACTTTCTGTATTTTTCTTGAATATATCCCAAAATGATTTTCTCGATTTTTTTTCTTCAGGACTTTCCTGTTCTGCTTTTTGTTCTGCTTCTATTATTTTCCTTTCTTCTTCTCTCTCTTTCTTGCTTTTTCCTCTCCAAATTATTTTTTCTGCCATTTCCTTGTCCCTTTCTTCTTCTTCAATTTTTTCTTTTTCCTGCTTCATTATTCTCAAATCAGAAATTGTTAAATTTTTCATGCTTTCTGGCTTGAAGCTGAGAATCCTCGCGGGCTGCCTTGCTTTTTCAATGCTTGTTTTTTCTGCTTCAATGCTGGATTTTTTTAATCTTAATCCAAAAAACTGCTCAATTTTCCCTATTATCCTTGAAGCATCATCAGGAACAAATCCGTCTTCAATTCTCCTTAAAACAGATTCATCCTCTCCTATTTTCATGGCAAGCTGAATTAGAGAAATCTTGGAGTTTCTCCTCGCCATTTTGATATGCCAATTAAAATTATCTATCAAGTCAATGGGAATGTTTGCCTTTCTTGCCTCATCAAACTTTCCCTGTAAAATCTGAGAATAATCCTTTGGCTTTCTAATATTATCTAATGTTAAAGAGGGCTTGGCTTCATGAAACTGCTGCCTTTGCTGATTTTTTTCTCTTTTAACTCCGGACATTCTTGCCAGCCTCTCATAGACAGTATATGGTTTTTCAGCAGCTTTCAGCTGAAAGCTTGTTGGCTTTCTTATTATTGGGATATTTTCTAGAAAGCTGCACTCCTCGCAAATCTTGATTATGTCGTTGCCGCTGACTGCATCAAGCAATTTGACTTCTTTTTCACTTCTTAAGCACCTCGAGCAGATTTCCATTTTTATCCTATCTTTGCTATTTTAGTTATTTATATTAATTTCTATACTCAAATATAATATTAAATTAATCAAGAAATTTTTTTATTTCTTCCTTGTTTTCTACTTCTTTTATTTTGATTTTCTCGTCAATTAATATTACAGGCAGTTCTTGTTCTGAAATATTGAAAGAATTCATCAGAATATTAACAGAATATATATTATTATCTCCTGCAATGGGAATAAGCATAACGCTTTTCCCTTTTTCCTGCTTAATCTCAGAGAGAATTCTTGAAAAAACTATCTGTTTTGCCTTAATATCAAGCCTTGGGTTATTATAATCATAAATATAAACAACATTATGATAAGAAGCATTGCATCTTTGCTTCAGCTTGATGGCATTTATCCAAAACAAAGTTCTCAACAAGTCATATTTTTTATGCTGGAGTATAATAGTGCCTGAAAGTCTTGAAGCCTGCTCATATTTGTCAAGCATCTTGGCTTCTTCATAAATTCTGTCTGCAAAATTTATATTTTCTTGTATAACATTTGAACAGTTAATATCAGAAAAAGAATACAAATCATTCTGAATTTTTACATCAAGCAAATCAAGTTCAGACTGAGCAAGAACAACATCCAGCTTGCCTGTCCTGTAATTTTCAAGCAGGAATCCAAGAAATATCCCGCCCGCAAAAACAAATATGCTCAAAATTAAGGCAGTCCAAAATACATGTTTCTGAGATTCAAATAATCTTTTCTTGTTCATTTTGTCAGCCACCCTATTCTTTTCCCCTGAATTCTGTATTTAAGTATTTTTCCTATTGCAAAAATCATTATTGAAGGATATACTGTAAGATAAATTATCATATAAAACAGCAGGTTAAAAATATTTCTTATCCCTCCTCTTTTCTCGCCCATTACCCCCAATCCTGCCAGAGTAAAAAACAATCCAAGCAAAAACAACACTATGCCAAAAAAATTCAGGATTGTTGGAGTAAGATTTATTTCTTCAAGTGCAAGAAGATGCGTTCCTGCTCTGGCTGTGTAATCAACAAATAAAAAATTCTGGATAATATTTGTTCCTGCTACATAAAAAAATACCCCCATTCCAATTAATCCAAGCATAAGAGAAAGTGTAAAAAAAGGAATAATAAAAAATCCTAACATGCCTTTTTTCATAAATAATGATTTATACTTGTTAATGCACTGCAATCCGCCAACATCCCATCTGACTCTCTGCTTAAACCAGTAAGAAAATTTTTTAGGCGCAGTGCTGTAAACTCTTGCAGCAAGGCACATTTTAACTTTCCAGCCATTTTTGACAATCCTCCAGACAATCTCAATATCTTCTGTTAAATTTTTGGAATCATATCCTCCTATCTTCCTGATTATGCTGGCTCTGTATATTGCCAGGGGCCCGGGAGTTGCCCAAATTCCTTCAATATATTCCAGCAACTTTCTAGTCCATGCAATCATTGAATATTCAAATGCCTGCAATTTTCTTATAAAATTGTCTGTTTCCTTGACAAGAACCGCGCAGGTTACAGCCCCGGTTTCTTTATCATCAAAAAACCCTGTCATTTTTGAAATTGCGTCTCTTTGAATAAAAGAATCAGCATCACTAAATCCTATTAACTCTGTATTTGCAAATTTTATTCCATAATTCTTGGCTCCTGCTGCATTTCCTGTATTTTTTGGAGTCTGAACAGCAATAACCTTTTTATTTTTCTTCGCAATTTCCCTTATAATCTGAAAAGAATTATCTGTTGAGCAGTCATCCACAACAATGACTTTTTTCAATCCGCGATAATCTGTCTTAAGAACAGATTCTATTGTTCCTCTAATTCCTTTTTCTTCATTATAGCACGGAATAATTATGCTTAAAGAATAAATTTTTTTTGTTTTTGGGTACTCAAACAAGTGTTTCCTGTTTCTGAGGTAAAGAAGAAGAAAGAAGAAAAACATGTACAATGCTATAAACATATATGCAAGATAAATAATTGGAAGTATTTTCATTTTCTTTTATTATTTTGCAAAAGAATATTGTTATATAAGCATTATTGTGGTTTATTATCTGCTATGTTTTCTTGTCCTATATGAAAATAATCGTGAAATTCCTCTGACAACTCAAGCTCAAGAGTATGTCCTGCTCTCTTGGCTTTAACAAGTCCAAGAGAAATAAAATTTTTAACATGCTCGTAAGCCTTATTCCCGCGGATTTTGACAATAACACTCTGCTTTACAGGCTGTTTGTAAGCAATGACAGCCAGAGTTTCCTGTTCTGCTTTTGTGAATTCACTTGAGCCAGTAGCCAGCTTGTTAATCATATTAACATAATCCGGCTTGACATCCATTTTCCATGCATTATCTTTCTCAATAATCTGAATGCCAGAATCTTCTCCATAGCTTTCTTTTAATTTTTCAATAAGTTGCCTGAGAAGTATGGGATTTAAATCAGTTAGAGTAATCAAATCCTGCATAGAAAGCCATCTTCCTGCAATGAAAAAAGCAGCCTCAATTTTCTTGAGATTTTCTGTTTCGCGGGCAGAGTCTATTTCAAAGATAGTTTCTCTTGATACTTTCATTTCTTTCGCTGCTTTCTCGCTTGGATTTTTCTCCTTTTTTTCTTGTTCTATATTTTCCATAATGTCAAAAATGCTTTTTTCTCCCATCTTGAGCCTAAAATTAACTTATTTAAATATGTTATTATAAAACAATAATTAATTTAAATACTAAATGATTGCATTATTCATGCCAGATATGCCAAAAACTCCTGAAATTGAATTTGGTTTGTATATTGAAGATAGATTTCTTTATAAACTGGTTGGGGTGGCGGCAGACTCAAGAACATCAGTTATGCATACAGATACAATCAGAATATTGAAGCAAGAAGCTTATGATGGAAAGAATTTATATGAAGACAGATATGAACAGCAAAAAATGGCAGTGTCCCTGCCTCACATTTTTCAAAGATTTATTGATGCTGCAAGAAAAGCAAGAAAGTTTTTTGGCAAAGAGCCAAAAATAGAAGTTATACTAAGAGCCTAAACTATTAACAAAAAATTTAAACTTTAAACCTCAACAAAGCTCCAATTCCTCCCAAATTCCAGAACTGCTCTCCTTCTTCTGTCTCTGTGGAAATCATTTCAACCTCAGATGAGATATTTTCAGCCTCATTTCTTAGTTCTCTTGCGGTTTTCTTGTCAAGCTTCTTGCTTAAAATCAAGAGAGAAACAGCCCCATACTTTAGGGCTTTTTTTACATCATCAATCTTGTAAACTGCCTTGTCAGGATTTTTTCCTAATGTTTCAAAAAATTTCTCAAGAATTTTTTTCTCCTTGATAATTTCTTGCTGAGAAAGAATATCATGGCTTAATTCAACTAATTCCTCAAGTCCAGACTCGTCTGTATTTCCAAGATTTTTTATTCCAATAACCATGTCTTTCAGTTTTGTCACAAGCTCTCCTTTCTGCAGAAATTCCTCTTTTGTCGGAATGGGTCCTCCAACAAGTATTCCTTTTAATTTTGGCATGTCAAAAAAAATTTCCTTCATGCTGTCTGCCACACGTTTAAAAAATTCTTTTGCCAATCCTTCTGTAATCCTCTCGAATCTCTGCGATGAATTATGCACAAGAATTCCATTAGCAAAGAAATTTTCAGCTTCTGTTTCGATATCTATTAATTCTATTTCCTGCTTCTTGTTGATAATCTTTTTTACTTTTTCAGCTTCTAAATTATTATTTAACAATATAGCATTCTTCTTAATCCAATCAGCTTGAACTTCAATTAAACTATTATTATCCCATAAAAAAAATAAATGTTCTGCTGAAGAGATAATTGAGTTATTTTTAGTTATTATTTGAAGATATTCGCTTTTATTTTTTGTCCATTTATTTAGGCATTTGGAAAATATAATTTTATTGTTTTCTATGTTTAAGGATTTAATCTCATCGCCTATTTTAACGTCTTTTATTTTTATATTTCCATTTTTTGTTTCTATTAAAGTATCAGGAGATAGACATTGCCCTCCTGCCCGAATTTTTCCAGGAACACCAGAAGACATTTTTCTTATAACTTTAATATTCTTTCCTTCAAGCAATCCAATTGTTGCCTCTCTCCTGTCCATTACAAGCAAGCCATAAACTTCCTGCACTTCCCTCATTTCCTGCAATGGAGAAATAACAAAAACCTGGTCGCATCTGTATAATCTTGTTTTAAGGGGTTGGGGGGGCTCAATAATCCAAAGCTGAATGTCATTCTGCCCTTCTTTTTCAGAAACATTACCGCAGAAAATTGCCATGCCATTATCAGGGGTTTTTTTGTATTTCTTCAACTCACGGGAAATCATCTCCAGTGCGTCCATTACGTTTTTTCTCACTGTTTTTGACTTGATATTGTCTGCTGTTGATTGTTCTGCTGCAATCTGGTCTGCAATTGTGTAGATATTAGCTCCAGCTGGAATCAGCACAGTTACAAGTTCAGTATGCCTGCCCCTGATTTTCCCAAGCTTCTCAAGAAGCTCGTCAAGTTCATCATTTGTTATCATGTTTTTATTAGATATACAGAGTTTAAAAAACTAATTGAAAATTCAAAATCTATTTTCTGCTAACTATCTTATATAATCTCTCAGCACATTCTTCTACTGAGAGATTTGAAGTATCAATGATATGTTTTTCTCCAGGAAAATCTCTGTATTTCCTAAAAAATCTCTCTTCCATTTCTTTTCTTCTTTCAGAATCATTAATCAAAAACTCATGCTCCTTTGCATTTTCCCTTGCAGCAAGCCTTTCAAGCCTTTTTTCATCAGACACTTTAAAATAAACATAGATATCTGGCTCGGAAATATAAGGAACACACAACCTTTCAAGTAATTCATCCTTCCAGTTCTTAGGATTATGAGAAAGAACAGTGTAATGCCATCTATCTTGTAATATGGTTTTTCCATTTTTAAGATTCTTTCTTACAAAAAACCAGTCATGGTATATAATTTCAAGCAAAAGTGTGAAAGTTGAGGGAAATAAACTTGATAACTTGCCTGCAATTGTTCCTGTTTTCAGCCCCTTGCTGTATAAAAATTCATTTCCCAATAATTCCAGAGCTTTCTTAATTGTAGTTGTTTTTCCGCTCGCATCAAGCCCCTCACAAACAACAAATAAACCTCTCATTTTTCCAACTCCTCAAGTTTAAACTTTCTCAAAGGGCATACAAATCTGTATTTTCTAAAATCATAATTTTTCATACTAAAAGCAGACTTGAAATCAACACAGGACTTACACGGAAAAACCCTGGAAATATCTTTCCAATAATCTCTCCAGAGTTTTTTATTATTCCAGATATTTTTAACAGAACATTGCTTCAGGTTTGCAACAGGCTTATTGTAAGAAGCAAGAATTGCACACGGATAAACATTCCCATCCGGAAGTATCTGTAGATGATTTTTCTCGGTATTTGCAATGCATCCCAATCCACGATTCCAATATTTTCTTTCTATTAATGGAACCTCAAGAGAGATTTTCATCCCAGAATTTGTGTACTTCATCAGTCTTTCTCTTATAAATTTCAGCCATTTTAGAGGCTCTATGGCAAGTTCAGTGCTTCTATTTCCTCTTCCAATAGGGGTAAAATAATAAATACCATTTTCCTGAACTCCTAGTTTCAAACACAATTCTACAATTTTTGGAATTTCCTCAAGATTAAAGTCAAATATCACAGTATTTACTTTTGTATAAAAACCAAGTTCAACTGATTTTTGTATATTTTCAAGCACTTTCGCAAATGTTTTCTTGTCTCTTCTTCTTATTCTGTTGTAAGTTTCAGCACTTGCTCCGTCCAAACTTATTGCAATCCCATCTAATCCTAATCCCCTAAATTTGCTGAGTTTTTCTTCAGTCAAAAGCGAGGCATTAGTTACAAGCTCTACTTTATACCCAAGTTTTTTTGCTATGGAAATAATATCTTCAACATCTCCTCTTAACAATGGCTCTCCACCTGTAATGTCAATTCTTCTCCCACCAAGCTTTCTTGTATCACTCAAAATTTTTTCCAATTCACCAAGAGTTAACTCCCCCATGCTGACAATTCCAGAATCAAAAGCACAATGCACGCATCGAAAATTGCATCTATTAGTTACATTTAAATCAAGTTTTGGGAGTATAATTTTATTTTCCATTTTTCCCCCAATTGTTTATTGGAACGTATAGGGTACACAAATAAAATTCGTGCACATTCCAGTTTTTTGGCTGTGTTTTGGTGGCTTTTTTTGCTTTTTTGGGATTAATCCAACAAAGTGGATCAGGGCCGTCAAAATGCCCATATTGCAGATAAGAAGCACCAGCATCTCCTCCCTTACAATGAAAATAAGCAGGACAATGCTTGCATTTTCCTCTTGGCTTTCTGTTTCTTATTTTTCTAAAAATACTGGAATCAAAAATTTTCTCAACACTTTTATTTTTTATATTCCCTCCAGACTCAGAAAGAAAAACAGAAGGAGAAACTTCTCCATTAACCTGGATCCTAAAAGCAGTATTTCCAGATGGATCTCCAGGAATATAATAATTCCCTCCAAATACGGCTCTGAAAATTGGCTCAGAAACATTTCCTTTCACATATCTGCTAAGAAATTCATAAGCTTTTCTTAATTCTTCATTTGATAATTCTAAATTAATTTTGTTTTCTATCCCTCTTCCATTTGCTCTGAACCTGTTAAGCCTCCAATAATTAACTTTTAATTTTCTTGCTAAATTATACAGCTTTTCTAACTCTTCATCAGAACAGTTTAGTTTAGTTAGACAAGTAATAATTTCTGTATCAACTCCAGCTTTAACAAGTTCCTTTATAGTTTCAATTGCGTTGTCATAAACTCCATTAACTCCGCGGAATTCATCATGCTTCTTTTTGTCAGCAAAATCAATACTCACTCCAATATCACTAAACAAATCAAGATTATCTTTAATCAGATTAAAAGTTGTTCCATTTGTAGTATAAGAAATTTTAATCCCAATTTTATGAAGATACTTGCATAAATCAATAAAATCAGGACGAAGGGCACACTCTCCTCCTCCAAAATTTACAGCAGCGACTCTGGCTTTTTTTAATTTATCTGCAACCCTTAAGCTTTCTTCAAATGTTAATTCATCTTCCCTTCTCATGCCAGAAGCATTATAGCAGTGTTTGCATCTGAGATTGCAGGCATTTGTAAATGACCAACCCGCAACAATCATTTTAATCTCCTTTCAAGCTCTTCAAGGTTTCTTCTCTTGCCTTCATCTCTTAAATTTCTTGCTGATTGAGTGTAGTATTGATGAAATTGCAAAAACTTTTTCTGATTTTCATAAAATCCGTTGTTTAAAGCCCATCCACATTCCTGTCTTAATGCTTCTCCCCTGTCAAAAAAGTCATCTCTTCCAAGATTATCCAAATCAGCATCACACATTATTCTTTCAAGTAAATTTTCTGGGTGGGTTGGCAATTTTGTTGCAAGAACTAATTTTTTTACTTTCTCAACTTGTTTAGGAGAATATCCTAAATGAGGCAGGCATTTTCCAGCCCATTTTGCACTTAGTTCCTCATTATAAGCATAGCCTGGCTGAAACAAAACATCATGAAATAATGATGCAGTTTTTAACAGGAATCTGTCCTCCCCAGAAACATTTTCCATATGCGCGAGAACATTTGCAGCAGAATAAACATCAACAGCATGCCTAAAATTATGATAAGGAAGTTTTGAAGAAAGCCTCCAGGCAACATAGGCTGCTTGCTCTATTCTTCGTGCATAACTTGCTCTGTAATCCTCTGCTTCTTTGTTTTCTTCATCAACAACAAATTGTGTTTCCATTTTCTTTCTCCGTCCAATCTGGACAATATCTATAGTATTCAGAAATATAAGAAATATTTTAACAAAAAATACGTATTTTCCGAAATATTTATAAACTAATTTAGGCTTATCACAATGAAAGAAAATGAGATACCTACAGCAAACTAAAGAGACTAAAAAAGTAAAAACTGATGCAAAAGACAGAAAAATTCTTGCTCTTCTTTCCCAAAATGCCCGAATACCCTTAACAAAACTAGCAAAACAAGTTGCACTTTCTCGTGATGCAGTTAATTATAGGATAAAAAATTACGAGAAAGATGGATTAATACAGGGATACAGAACAATGGTTGATATTTCCAAATTTGGATATAATAATTATCACCTTTTCCTCAAGCTAAATAATCCATCTCAAGAAATAGAGCAAAAAATAATAAAAAAGCTTGAGAAATACCCAAATATCCGAGCAATTATAAAATTCTCTGGAAACTTTGATTTTGAAATTGCTTTAATTGCTAAAAATATAGAAGAGCTTGATAGTCTTATAACAAAAATAATCTCTGACTGCTTTGGATACATGCATGATTACGAAATTTTAACAATAACAAAAACCTATGCAGCAGAAACATTCCCTCCGAATTTTTCAGATTTCAAAATTGAAAGAAAAATTGAAAAAAGGGAAACTAATATAGATAAAAAAGACATAGAAATTTTAAAGATAATAGGGGAAAATGCCCAGCTTCCTTTGTATGAAATTGGAGGAAAAGTAAAATTATCAGCAGATGCTGTTGCCTACAGGATTAAAAATATGATTAATTCAAGCACAATAATAAAATTCATTCCTGTAATAAATTACACTTCTCTTGACTATAATCTTTATACAATATTATTGAATATTTCTGCGCTTGATAAGAAAAAAGAGAAAATCCTGAAGGATTTTCTCACTTCTGACAAAAATACATTATGGGCAGTAAAAACAATAGGAAGATTCAATGTTTTAATTTATCTTCTTGTCAAGGATATAAATGAACTGCAGGAAACCCTTCTCAAGCTTAGAGCTTTATTTCCAAAAGAAATCAATCACTATGAAAATTTAATAGCTTATGAAGAATATAAGTATGTTTATTTTCCGAAAAACTTGTTCTGAAAACTCAAAAAATAATTACTTTAATCCAAAGAGGCAGAATTTCCATAAAGGTATTAATTTAATATTTTCCCTTTTTTCTTCTAAATCTTTTGTTATAACATATGCCTGGTTTATACTAAGTTTTTTTCCATATTTCTCCAGAAAATAATCAATCCATTTAGTGTCTTGTTTTTCAATTTGAGATTTATATTTAACTTCAACAGGCTTAAAATCTTTTAGAAAATCTATTTCTTTTTCCTTGTCTCTCCAGTAGAATTTTGTTTCAATTTCAGAAAAAACAAGATTTTCTGAATATTTCTCCTGAGAAATATTAAATGGAAGGCACAGGCATGGATGATAAGCATAGATTCTAGACATCTTCCTTGAAGCAATCTTCATTGAAGGCCTGAAATTTAAAATTCTTCTTATAATAAATGAAAACTCAAGATAGAATAATGCCTTGTAAAGTGTTGCCTTTGTTCTTTTCAAATCTTTTGCAAGCCCATCCATATTTAGATACTGCCCGGGATTTGATAAAAATATCTCAACAATTCTCTCAAGAAGCAAAATATCTGCTTCATTAAACTCTTTTGGAATATCTTTTAAAATAATTGGCTCAATAACCGCGCTTCTTATATAATTCTTGATAAAATTAATATCTTTCTCATTAACTAACTCAGGAAATGGCCTGAAAATAAAATCCTTAAATTCTTTTTCCAAAACCTCTTTATATAATAATAACTTAGATATGTCTACTTTAACTCCTTTAATGCTAAGAAACTCTTTAAAATTAAGAGGCTTCAGCTCGTAATAAATGCTTCTTCCAGCAAGGCTTTTTTTTGCGTCAGAAAGGATATTCAAAGATGCTGAGCCAGATAAGAATATTTTTATATTTTTCAAGTTATCATAAATCAGCTTGATATTATCTGCCCAATTCTTTGATTTTTGCACTTCATCAATAAATAAGTATATTTTCTCTTTCTTATAATTAATGTTCATTATTCCTGAAAAATCCTTTAAAATGTCATCAAAGCTTTTATTCTGCAGTTCAGGCTCGTCAAAACTACAATAAATAATATTTGATGGAGGAATATTTTCTTTTATTAATCTATCAATAATTTGGAATATAATTGTTGACTTTCCTGTTCTCCTTAATCCTATCAAAATCTGAATCTGTTTTCTTCCAAAATCTTCTTTTAGTGAGGCAAACAACTCTCTGTAGGTTTTCGGAACAAATTCTTCTTTAACCATATTTTCAGTCCACCAGTGATTTAATTCTTGTATATTCATATTAGTATTATAAAAAAACGAATATTTAAATCTTTCGTTTTCTAAAAAAACGAATAAAAAATCAAAAGCTTTTTAAACCATCAAAACAAGCAGAATTATAGAAAATAAAAAGAATCCAGCCAATTTGAGTAGGATTTCTGGAATTTTATCAAAAAATGATACCAAAATATGATTGGGATATAAGCAGAAATGTAACAAATGGAAGAGAACTGCATGAAACAAGAAGCAGAGAATATGTAGCTAGCGAACTAAAAAGATTAGGGCTTGAACATATCTCTTCTATTTTATCAAGTTTCAAAACACAAGCTCAATTAGAAAGAGGATTATAATTCTAAATAAAAAAAGAGAGAAAATGCCAATGACATTTCACAATTCAAAATGTAAATTAAGAAATAGCAAATTGTAAAATGCCGCGCAGACACATAAACCTTGAGGAAAGAGACTTAGCTATTCCAGAAACTCAAAATTAAGCAGAATATATTCATAAATTAAATGAATTGGAAAGAATAAAAGCAGCAAGAGAACATGTTCTTGACTGTGCTGAATGCATGATTTCCTTGGATGAATTTCTTCTTAAAATAGCTAAGCCAGAATTATTCTCAGGAGCTCATAAGCAAGTTCTTGAGTATCTTGCAAAACATGATGGAAAGAAAAAATTATACTTAATTGGATTACCCTGGCCTCATCACGAATCAAGCCCAAAATATGGAAGATTAGTTTTAGGGATTCCAGCTTCTCTAACTTTAGAATGCGGCTTATGGTATTTTAACAGAATGAAAGAAGAAATAGAAAAATATCAACAAATGAGAATATCTGATTTCAAGATAAAATCAAAACATGATGGCACAAGAAAGCCGTGTTACCAGGCAGATGCGCAAAGAAATTCAGGAAAAGGAAAAATAAGCATAAGAGCAAGAAGAATGGCAGAAGATGTTCTATACAAGCCAATAATAAGATTATAAGAATTTAGATAAACTTCACATCAAATTTTCCAATCTTAATCTCGCGAGCATTAACTACAGATTTAAAATCCCAAAGCAAATTTTTTAATTTGTCAAATTTCTCTTTCTCCAGAGTTAAAATTATCTCAGCTTTCATTGATTTCTGAGCCCTGCTCTTTGCCATTCTCACATTTCCAAGAACAGAAATTAAATTCTCAAGAATTTCAGAATCATTCTTGTTTTCTTTTATCTTCATTTTCTCAGCCCAGGAAGACAAGTGTATGCTTTTATCTTTCTCATATTTCTTGAAATATTTCTGATAAATTTCCTCTGTGATAAAAGGAGTAAAAGGAGCCGTCATCTTTAATACAGAAAGAAGAGAATAATAAAGTGTAAAAAATGCACTCTCTTTTTCTTCCCGAGTTCCTTGGTAAACTCTATTTTTCACAATCTCAAGATAATTATCGCAGAAAACATGCCAGAAAAAATCAATTGTTTCTTGCCTGGCTCTTGAGTATTCATAATTTTCAAAACTTTCTGTTGCTTGTTCAATTGTTTTGTTTAACCTTGCCAGGAATAATCTGTCTGTCTCTTCAAGTTTCTTTGGTTTCTTGTTATCAAGATTTTGTGAAATGAATTTTGCAGCATTCCAGATTTTTGTAACAAACTTTTTTCCTGCAACAAGCTCTTTCTC
Organism: Candidatus Pacearchaeota archaeon; assembly: GCA_016866995.1. Taxonomy (GTDB): domain Archaea; phylum Nanobdellota; class Nanobdellia; order Pacearchaeales; family GW2011-AR1; genus VGKQ01. The sequence continues at coordinate 26,821 of VGKQ01000003.1, read as the reverse complement.
CTGATAATCCATATCCTCTCCAAGCTTGCTTGAAGAAGCCCAGTATCTTAAAGCATCTGCACCATATTTTTCAAGAACAGGTTGTGGTTCAATAACATTTCCCTTTGATTTTGCCATTTTTTCTCCTTCTAATGTCACAAATCCAGAAATAATAACATCTTTCCACGGATTTTTGTTAAAATGAATATTGCTCTTGAAAACAGTGTTAAAAAGCCAGAATGTAATAATCTCATGAGCCTGCGGGCGAAGAGACATCGGAAATAACTTATTCTTAAGCTCAGGAACAAGCCATGTTGAAAGCTGCGGCGTCATGGAACTTGTGAACCATGTATTCAGAATATCTTTTTCTGGAATAAATTCTTCAGAACCGCATGAACATTTTTTTCTTGGCTTGTCTTTCAATGGATTTACAGGCAAATCTTTTTCATCTGCCAATATTAGTTTAGAACATTTTTTGCAATACCAGACAGGAAATGGAACACCAAAATGCCTCTGGTTTGAAATCAGCCAGTCCCACTGCAATCCCCTAACCCAATTACCATACCTATGCTTCATATGACAAGGATGCCAATTTAAACTTGAGCCCCATTCCAGCATTTTCTCTCTCAAATCAAGATAGCGAATAAACCACTGCCTGCTCTTCACAAATTCAATCTCAGTGTCGCATCTCTCGTGCACATTAACAAAATGCTTTATCTTTTCTCTCTTAACAATCAAATTTTCTTTTTCCAAATCACAAATTATTTTTTTTCTCGCTTCTTTAATCCCAATTTCAGCATACTTTCCAGCCAAGCCAGTCATCTTCCCATCTCTTGAAATTGCCTCTTTAATTTCAAGGTTGTGAGCTTTCTGCCACTCCATATCAACCTGGTCTCCAAAAGTGCAGCACATTACAATGCCAGTGCCTTTTTCCATGTCTGCTCTGATATCCTCTAAAATCGGAACAGAAAAATTAAACAATGGAACTTTTGCTTTCTTATTTTTTAATTTAGAAAATCTTTTGTCACCAGGATGATAAAAAACAGCAACACAAGCTGGCAGCAATTCCGGGCGTGTTGTTGCAATTTCAAGTTCCTTGTTATCAACAAAAAATTTAAGATAAATAAATTCAGATTCAAGTTCCTTATCCTTAATCTCTACCTGCGAAACACCTGTCTGACATTCAGGACACCACATTGCAGGCGCATCTCTTCTCTCAGCTCTCCCTTTCTTATACAAGTCTAAAAAACTCCACTGCGAAATTTTTCTTGAATGCTCATTAATAGTTGAATAATAAATATCATAGTCGCAGCTTATTCCTATATTTTTCCAGTCCTGTATAAATTTTGGAAGTTCTTTTTTCAAAAAATCAGTGCATAATTTAATAAATTCTTCTCGTGACATATCTTTAGCTTTAATCTTGTAAGATTTTTCAACTAATCTCTCAGTCGGCAGTCCATTATCATCTGTTCCAAATGGATAGAAAACCGAGTTTCCTTTCATCCTATGATATCTGGCAATAAAATCCTGCTGAGAATACGAACATGCATGTCCGATGTGCATCTTCCCAGAAACAGTTGGTGGAGGAGTATCTATTGCATATATCTTTCCCTTTTTCTTGGCTTTTTCCCTGTCAAACTTATAGATTTTCTCTTTTTCCCAGAATTTGAGAATTCTGGGCTCTGCTTCATGAAAATTATATTCATCATTTTGCTGTTCTTTCTTCTCTTCTTTTTGTTCTGCCATGTTTTTCTTTTGCGTTTTTGCTTTTTAAATTTAATCTAAATTAACAAATTCTGATTTAATTTGTTTTAATGAAGTAGTTGAAATTGTTTTCTCAAAATCATATTTCTTTATCCACTCTTTAATTAATGAATAATATTCATCAATATCTTTTGTTCTTAATTTAATAAGCAATTCATAGTCTCCAGTAACAACATCAATGCTCTCAACTCTCTCGTCTTTCGCAATTTCAGAAGCAATTTTTTCAGGTTCTGCATAATTTTTCTTGCTTAGATTGACAAAAATATACGTGCAATGCCCCTCATTAATTTTTTTATAGTCAAAAACAGCCTTGTATGTCTTAATTTTTCCTTCCTGCTCTAATTTTTTTATGTTATAGTGAATTGTTGTGCTTGGCTCCTTAATCTTCTTTGCAATTCTTGCTATCTGTGGAGTGCAGTATCCTTCCTTGAACAAATTTATCAGTTTTGGCTGTATATCTTTCATTTTAGTATATTTTGTATAATATTCAACTATTTATAAACTTTTTGCTTATTATTCGTATAATATTCAATAATAAATATATAGGTGAGCATCTTTTAAGTTTCACAATGAAAATAACATTAGAAGGAAAAGAAATTGAAATATCAGCAGGCGAGCTTGGCTTAGTTCATAGAGTAAACTCTCTGGCTAAAAGTGAGTTTCAATTAATAGTTGCTGATAAAGTAACAGGAAATATTTATCAGAGAAACCTTGACTGGGAATGGGCAGGCGGAAATTTATATGATGTAATTGGGTATCTAAGACCCGAATTAGTTACAACTAAGGGCTTGCTTCATTTAAGAGTGCATATAAAAGAAAAGTTCTATGACGAAATAAAAGATTGCAGATTTGTTAAAGGTGTTGTGATATATGATGCAGAGTTAAGGCAGCCTATCCTACCCAATGAAAAATGACAGCAAAAATTTATGATGAAAATATTGAAAGATATTTTGAACTTCCATCACCAAAAAAAATGATAGGAGAAATTCCCCATCAATATTTTAGCAGAGAAATCTTAATCAGAGCAAGAGAGAGCATAAAAGATATTTTAGATAGAAAAGATAGAAGAAAAATAATTATAGCAGGACCCTGCTCAATTCATGATACAAACGCAGGATTAGAATATGCTTCAAGATTAAGAAAATTAGCAGATGAAACAAAAGACAATCTTTTTTTAGTTATGAGAACTTATGTAGAAAAACCCAGAACAGAGTTTGGTTGGGGCGGATTAATAATTGACCCTGATTTAGATAATTCTTGTGACATAGAAAAAGGAATAAAAACATCAAGAAAATTCTTATTTGATGTTTTAAACATAGGAATTCCAACTTCAGCAGAATTTGTAAGCTTGGATTTTCCTCAATACATAGCTGATTTTATTTGCTGGGCAGCAATAGGGGCAAGAACAGTTGAAGCTCAATATCACAGAAAAATGGCTTCTGGATTATCAATGCCTGTTGGAATTAAAAATACAACTGCGGGAGATATTCAAACAGCAATTAGCGCAATAAAAGTGGCAAGAAACCCTAATGTATTTCCCGGCATAAATTTAGAAGGAATAGCCAGCAAAATTGTTACAAAAAGTAATCCATACTCTCATCTAATTTTAAGAGGAGGAAATGGAACTCCAAATTATACACAAGAAAAAGTTACAGAAGCCTTGAAATTAATACCAAGAGAAATTCCAAAAAACATTATTATTGATTGCAGCCATGGAAATTCTTGCAAAGATTATAAAAAACAAGAAGAAGTTTCTAATAATGTTCTTGAGCAAATTCTTTCTGGAAATGATGATATAATGGGTATAATGCTTGAATCAAATTTAAAAGAAGGAAAACAAAAATTCCCAGAAACAGAAGAAGATAGAAAAAATCTTAAATATGGAGTTTCAGTAACAGATGCTTGTATTGGCTGGGAAGCAACAGAAAAAATTATTAGAAAATGGCATGATAGATTAAGGAAGTTAAGAAAGCAAGATTAATATATTTATTTTTCTTTTTTAATTCATGAGCTTAAAACAAACATCAAAACTCGCAATCTCCCAGTTAAAAAATAAAAGCCACAAAAACCGAAAACCTTAAATATCTCAAAATAGAGATAATATTATCTCACTAACGAGATAATATAAAATGCTGACAAAAAACCAAACCGAGATATTGAATTTATTTAGAAGAAATATTTTTCTTAAAATTAGCATTCTCCAGCTAGCCAAAAAACTTAAAAAATCTTATCAGAGAATGTATGAATCAGTCAAAAAGCTTGAAAAAAGAAAAATTCTGAAAATTGAAAAGCTTGGAAATACAAACCTCATCTCTCTCATTTTGTCAAGGGAATCAATCCTCTATCTTTCTTTAATTGACGAGCAGGAAGCAATAAACTCAAATCTTCCGAATTTTAACAAGCTAATGGAGATTAAAGAAATTTCCCAATATCTAATTTTAGTTGCAGGAAGTTATGCAAAAGCAAAACAGACAAAATCCTCTGATTTAGACTTGATAATAGTTATTCCAAACACTGAAAAAGCAATTGAAATTCAAAGGCTGATTGAAAATCTCACTCTAACCTTCCATCCAAAAGTTCATCTCTTCGTGTTCAACAACAAGGATGTTCTTGAAATGCTTCTTGAAAAAAAAGAAAATTACGGAAAAGAAATATTCAAGAATCATATAATTTTGAAAAACGCTTATGTCTACTATGAAATTTTAAAAGAGGCAGTTGAAAATGGATTTCAGAATTAAGTCTTATTTAGAAAGGGCAGAAAATGAACTCTTGCTTGCAAAAACAAATTTTGAAATCTCAACAAGCAACGAGATTAAAAAAATTCTCAAACTGCCAACAGAAAGAACATTCTTTAATAATGTAATCTCCCAATGCTATTACTCAATTTTTTATACAGCAAAAGCATATCTTCTTCTTAAATATATAGAAACTTTCCCTCCAGAAGAGCATAAGAAAACATATCTAGAATTCAAGAAATTTGTTGATTCTGGAATTTTAAGCAAACAGCTTCTGGAAATTTACGACAAGGAAACAGAAAAAGCAGACTATTTGCTGAAAATATTCTATGGAGAAAAAAGCAAAAGAGGGAGATTTACTTATGATATAAATGCAAATGCCAATCTTCCTTATGCTCAAGAATCATTAAGCAATGCCCGTGAATTTATCTCCTTAATTAAAGCAATAATTGAGGAAGTAGGATGAACCAGAAACAAAAAACAAGAAAAGCCATAAAACAATTAAAAGCAATAGAAAAACTCACAGATAAATCAATGTTATTGGCAGCAGACTGGACAGAAGAATGGCAGGTTTTAATCTCAACAATTCTCTCAGCACAGACAAAAGATGAGACAACAATACAAGTATCTCGCAATTTGTACAAGAAATATCCAACATTAAACAAGTTAGTAAAAGCCAAGCTAAAAGATGTAAGAAAAATTATTCATCAAGTTAATTACCACAAGACAAAATCAAAAAACATAATAAAAACAGCAAAAATAATAAAAAATAAATACAGAGGCAAAATTCCCCATAATATTGACAAACTTCTCGAGTTGCCCGGAGTAGGAAGAAAAACAGCAAATGTTTTTCTTGCAGTTCACAATCATCCTGCAATAGGTGTAGATACTCATCTCGCATTCTTATCCCAAATTCTAAAATGGACAAAAAATAAAAACCCGCATAAAATAGAAGCAGATTTGCAAAAATTATTCCCAAAAATTTATTGGAGAAGACTTAATTATATTCTCGTGAGATTTGGAAGAATACATAAAACAAGGAAAAAGCAGATAGAGAAATTAAGACAAGAAGAGATAATATAGGAAAGCTTAAATACTTCTTTATTTTAATATATTCACTATATTCCCCGTTGATCAGCGCAAGCCGAACAACGGGAACTTTTTAAAATGAGTGATGTTTCTGAAAAATGCGCAATTTTTATAGATAGAGGATATCTTGGAGAGATAACAAAAACTCAATTTAATAATCCCACGATTGATTATCTCAAACTATGCGATAATATTTGCTCTGATTTAAAATTGAATAGATTAAGAACTTATGTTTATACATGCCTTCCAATTGTTAAAAATAATAATCCAAAAGACATAGAGAGGAAAGCAAGAGTGCAAAAATTTCTCTCGAAGCTAAAGAGATTGCCCAGGTTTGAAATAAAGCTTGGTAAATTGCAGATAATAGGAAATCAATTCAAGCAAAAAATGATTGATGTTCTTATGTCTCTTGATATTGCAACAATGTCTTATGAAAATCAAATTCAGCATGCAATAATAATAGCAGGGGATTCTGATTTTATTCCAGCAATAAAAAAGGCAAAAGATTATGGGATAATTACGCATTTGTATTATCATCCTTCATCAGTTCATAATGAGATATTAGATGAAGTTGATGAGCTTCATGAGATAACACAAGAATTAATTGATAAATGCAAAATAGAGTCATCACAAAATTTAAATAAGCAAATTAATTAAGAAAATCATGGCAAAAGACACAGGAATAAACATGCCCGCGGGTTTTGGCGGGCTGATGAGATATAATGAAGAATATGACAGCAGGATAAAATTCAAGCCCACCCATATAATTATATTCATAATTCTAATTATAATTTTTGTTATTACACTTAAAATCTTCTGGCCCGTTGCAACAGGCTGATTGTTTAATTCTGAATATCTTTTTCCCTGTTAAAGTTACTGCTTGAATAATCACAATAATCCTTATAAACCCCAAATCCCAGACACTTTTATGTCATATATCTCATTTTTTAGCGCAGACAAAAAAGAAGATTTATCAGATAAAGTAAGAAATACTCCTCTTGATACAAAATCAAAGAGATTAGTTGCTTTAATGATGAAAGCAAGTTTTGAGGCAGGTATTAACATAAAACACATGGATGCAGATGCGCCAGCAAGTAGAATGATGCAAAAAAGAGATTATGAAAGAGCAATTGAAGCTCTTGCTAAGAAACTAGTGCCTAACCTAAGAGAATTAGCTCAAAGATTAACTCAATTTTCTTATGATAGAGGATTTAATGAAGAAAACAATACTAATATAAATTATCTTCTTAGAAGAATGGGTTGCAGACAAATGCCCAAAGCAGTTTACTCTTAATTAACTTACAACTTAATCTTAATATTGTTGCAAATAATTAAACAAGTAAATTATAATAATAAATTTTTATAAATTAATAACAGTACTTAGCTTATTCTTTGATATATTATTAATACAAATCATTAATCTTAAAAACAATTTAAGCATTCTCATGGTAGAATAAGCATTAATAACAGAAAATATTTAAACCAATCAAAACTTGGAAAAATATGTTCAACCTAGACCCAAAGAAAATACAAAGCATGATGAAGCAGATGGGAATAAAGCAGGAAAATATTCCAGCAGAAAGAGTTATAATTGAGCAAGAAGAAAAAAACATAATAATAGAAAACCCAAGCATAATAAAAGTAAATATGCAGGGACAGGAGCAATTTCAGATTTCAGGAGATATAAAAGAAGAAAGCAGAGAAGAAAAAATAAAAGAAGATGACATAAAAATGATACAGGAAAAAACAGGCATAAAAGACAAAAACAAGATAATTCAAAAATTAAAAGAAAATAATGGAGATATTGCTCAGACAATTCTTGATTTAAGCTGAGTTTATTTTCTAGGTTCAAGATACTCAGCAACAGGAGAAGGTATATTCTCTAGCAATACCCAAACTCTTTCTGAGGCATAATGTAATGCAACTAATCTTGCAACTCTTGTTGCCCTTTCCCATGCATTAACAGATAATGGACCAAGAAGAGATTCACATTCAATCCACTCGCCTCTTCTGCTTTCCCCAGATTTGGTGGTATAACTATAAAAAATACCCCTTGGAAGCTCTGTTGTAAATAGTCTCCGTAGTCGTGTCATGTTAGTACCAGAACTTAAAGATAATTTAATTTCCTCAAGAGCACTTGTGTTCACTCTTCCTTGAATCATTTCAACTATTTCCGCTGCCTTACCATAATCTCCAATCATAAAATCAGTTGTTTCTAAGATATTATAAAGATTATTATAGTCAAAGATATAAAACAAGTTATGGAAAAAACATCAAGTTCAAGAAAAGAAGCAGAAGAAGCATTAAAAAAAGCAAATGGTGATTTGGCAGAAGCTATTCTTTCATTAAGTTAACAATAATTATAATTAAATGGGTAAATTAGAGAAGAGCAATAAACTTTTCCTCTCCCAAACCTGTTCCCTGTTCCGGTTATATTTGAATAATAACAATATATATCTCTATAAGTATTATTGCAGGCAATGTTATTGGAAACATTATTTATAGAATTAGTATAAAAATCAAAGAAATAAATTCCATATATAGAATTGCTTGCGGTGTTGTTTATTATTGAGCTGTTTTGACTAAAATAATTCCAGATTCCATATATAGAATTGCTTGCGGTGTTGTTTATTATTGAGCTGTTTTGACTAAAATAATTCCAGATTCCATATGTATTGTTTTTTGCTAGATTATTTGCAATTAAGCTATTGGGGCTGTAATAATTCCAGATTCCTGAATTTTTATTATTATTTGCTAAATTATTTATAATTATATTATTTGGACTAAAATAATTCCAGATTCCATATATAGATTTGCTTGCGGTGTTGTTTATTATTGAACTATTTCGGCTATTATAATTCCAGATTCCGTATGAAGAATTAGCAACCATATTATTTGCAAGCAGGCTATTTGGACTAAAGTAAATCCAGATTCCTCTATCTCTATTATTGGTTAAATTATTTCCCAGAAGAATATTACCTGCCCCTGAATATACATATATGCCATTACTGCCATAATTTATAGTATTATTCTCGATTGTTGAATTTGAAGTATAGGCTAAATATAGTCCATAGCCCCGACTCTTTAAAATATTACCAAAAATCTTAGAATTATCTGCTCTTTCTAATTTAATTCCAGTTGAATAGCTTAAGTTAAGGCTTATACTGCAATTTTTTATGCTTGTCCCTCGTTTATTAGAGTAAATTCCTACACTAATGCTGCTGCTTGAAATCATATTCCCCTGGCAGTCGAGAGTTATATTTTCAGCAGCAATATTTATACAATTGCTCCTGGCAGTATTATTAACTATGCTTGAATTCAAGAAGTAAGTCTTTTTGCTTTCATTCAGGCTCATACAATCATTTATCTCTGCCTTGAAAGGGTCTTCAATTTGAAAGCTTATAATTTTATTATTATTCTCAATACTGCTCTCATTCATGCACCTTGCCCCAATCCTGATTGTATTATTAAGTTGCTGAGGAAGCCATTGAGCATAAACCCCATAATAGCTGTTTGCAGGAATTTCTGCTTCTTCCTCGTAAATTAAACTTTCATTATCATAAACAGAAATATTGCAAAAAGCATTATTCCTTATATTAAAAAATCCTGAAATAATATAATGAGTTTGATTCATTTTCCTATCTCCAAAAATATAAATATTTTCAACTGAAACATCTGGTTCTGATATACTATCTACCAAAAAATTCACGCTATCTCGAACAAGATTCTTATCATCATCTTGAGCTTCTAACTCAAGAAGATAGCTTCCTAAAGATAAGTTCTCAAGAACAATCTCGCTTTCATTTCCTGCTTCCTGAGAATTAAGCTTCCATAAAACAGAACATACCCCCTCTGAATCAAAGCAGTATCCTCCAGCAAAAATATCTTCTCCTGCTATAAAAACAGAACCATTAATCAAGCCATAAATCTTGGCAACAGGTTTTTTGTCAGAAACAAAAAAACTATAAGATTCATACTCAGCAAAATTAAAGCCGTCAAATGCTTCAACAATTATTTTGTAATCTCCGCTCTTCAGAAAGCTTGTGTCAAATAAATAAGAAGTTTGATTTATTCTTTCACTCAGCACTTCATTTCCTGTCCCATTGCTTATAAACAATCTAAACGAAAGAAAATTACTGTCAGTGTCAGAAGCTTCCCACGAAACATTATAAGAATTATTTCCCAAGTTATTAACGCGAATATTATCTGCCTGGGGAGGATTATCAGAAATAAAAACCTCCTTAACAATCAAACCCTGATTATAAAATACAATCTTTCTTGTATCCAGAGGGACATCAGCATAAAAATTAAATCTTTGTACTTCAGAATACGGGAAATTATATACTTCAAAGTTAAATGATTTTAAAACTGCCTCGGAAGAATCAAAAAAATCAGCATAATATAAATAAGATTCCTGAATACTCTCATCATGCTCTCCAATATAATTAATATTTAAATTAGAAATCTCACCCTGATTTACAAATCCTGAAAAATGATAGATATTCTCTGCAGCAGAGACCAATCCTGTCATAAATAAAATTAATAAAACAAATATCACAAGCTTCATTTTTTCACTCCTGTATTTTCTTCTGCTGTTTGTATAGGCTGATACATTTTTGGATTCTCTTTTGAGAGTTCAGATAATGGAACAACATACACTCCTGTATTTCCATCACTTCCCAAATAAAGAACAAGCTCCTTTCTCCCAGAATCATAAGCAATATCACAGCCTTTCATACTTTCAGGAAGAACATATACTTTTCTTCCAGTTCTCTCTGGTTTACCCTCTTTTATTTTAAAACTCTCGCAATAAACTTGTTTGTGATTGTCAGGATTGCTTAAAGCTGGCCCAGAACTATCTTCCATCCAATAAACACTAAAATTATCTTTCTCTCCGGGAACAATGCAAGCAAATTCTCTTACATCTTCGCTTGAGGTTAATCTAACTGGTTTTTCTCCATAAATCCATAAATCTCCCTGGCTGCCTTCATTGTGAAATCTTCCAAGAAGGTAATCCTGAAATGAGTCAAGAGGCAGCATAAGTTTATATCCAGTTGCTCTTTCTAAGCTGTCTCTTCCGCCTTTCTTTTCAACTGATTTCTCAAGCTCTCCCCGCTTGCTTATCCTTATTTCTGCAGGATCTTGAACACTCTTAACTTTTTTCTCTCCAGCATACTTTATAATAACTCTTTCTTCTTTCTTTTCAGTCTGGGCTGGAGAAACTTGGTTAACAGCCGGCTGAGCAAAATTATCCGAGCCTCCAAATGAAGATAAAGCATAAAGTATTCCAGCTGCCAGTCCTTTTTTTATGAAATTTCTTCTATCCATTTTCAAGTCTGAGTTATAACGTATGCCCCATATAATTTATTATAAGTTTGATAAAGTTGAATCCATTCATTGCTTTTATCAACAGGTCTCCAGTCAGAATACTCTTTTTCAAATCTTTTAACAAGAATCTTCTCCCAAGTCTGCTCACCTGCTGAAGCAGAGCCCATGATATCAAAATATCTCTGCCCAAAATTAATATTGCTTAAAGATAAAGAACCTTCATAAATATCCTTTGTTTCAGAGTATGTATTCTGGTAATTTTTATCAGTCCAGATATTTATTTTAGGCCCTCCAAAAATGCAACTCTTTCCAATTTCTAAATTTTGTTCAAGACACCACCCATCATCTGCTATATCTCCAAATGGAGGATAAGTTCTGTAAAGTTCATTTCCTTGAAGATAAAGCCCTTCTATATGCCCTAATTCATGTGCAAGAACAGAAGGATCACCTGAGTAGCTTATCAAAATAACCTTTTCATTAACAAAAGCCATTCCAGCTACAAAACTTAATGAACTGCTTCCGGGTTTAAAATATCCCAAAATTGTAGGATCAACTAAACCAACAACAACATATCTCCTGAAATTTCTATCCCCTTGTGCTGCCTCCTGAGCCAAATCTGCTACAATTTGTCTTCTAATCTGTTCTATCTCATTATATGCTTCCTGATGCATATTATTAATAGTTTGCTGGTCTAAACTAGACAAAAAACCAGGAGGATTTAATTTGGTTTTATTAAATTCATAAACTCTTTCTATTTTATTTGGTCCCTTGAAATTAATCATTTCCTTTGGCAGAGGAAAAATCTTTTTCAAAAACTCGACACCCAACTCAAAATTTTGATTTCCTTTAAGAAGCTTATAACTGGTTATTATGGAAATAACCCCTCCATCAGAATCTTTATAGCTGGAATCTGAAGGCAGAGTCTCTCCTTTGGAATTTTTGACAACCACATCATAATAACTAAGATACAGTTCTTTTGACCCAGAATTTGTCTGAACATACCCAAAATCTTTATTATTATCCTTATTGCTTTCAGATATCTTATTTTCAGGATTAATGATAATTTCTCTGTCTACTATCTTCTCACTGGCAGCCACCCTAGCAACTTCACTTGAAAAAATGTTCAGGCTTTCCCCGCCCTTTTTTATTTTTTTCAGTTCAGAAGTGAGTTCATTTACTTTTTTACCGCTGGACTCAGCTCCAGAGTTTAATTCAGCCAGTAAATTGTTTCTGTAAAAATCTTTATTATTATACTTATTCCCAATTATATATGGCTTTGTAATTTTAAAATCTCCACTATTCAATTTTAAAGTTATATCCACGGGTTTATCCATATAGTTTATAACATCAGAAGAAAAACTTGGAAATATTCTTGCAATAAATGGCTTGCCCTGAATAAGTGTTGGAACAATGCCAATATTAGTGTAAGTATCAAAAGGGATTACATTAAAAATATGAAAATCTGCAAGAAACATGTCGAAACCAGGCACTATCCTATCAGCAGAACCACAAAGATTGTCATTCTCTGCATAGTCTGCTGTGCATGTAACCCAATCGTTTGGTAATATCTTTTCAGCAGCATCATCTGGAAGATAAACAGTACACTCCCCAGCACATTGAACATTTTCACTGTAAATTTCTTCAGAAGTGCTTCCATATCTAGTTAATTTGAATTTTAATCCAAGATTTCTGGTCAGGTCTTGTAAAAAGAAATATTTATTATTATAATTTCCTAGCTGGATTGTACAATTGAATTTTGGCGGGAAAACCTGGCTATAATTTACTTGTTTTGGCTCTTCTTCTCCCGGCTCATATTGGGCAAGATTATAATAATCCGGTTCTAATGATATTTTAGAGCCAGTTGAATATACCTTAGCTCTGTAAGCCCAATCATATCCATAACCTAAATTATGTTTATCATAGCAGAGAGCAGCTATTGTTTTAATTTTTGAACTTGGAAAATAATATCTGTAAGTTCCAGAAACCTGTGTGCCAGAACAGCCATTATTGTTGCAAAGACATAAACTTAATTGCCCGTATTCATCATAGCATCTTGCCCCAGGTACACTAAACGCAGGTACTGGATTTATATATAAATCTCCTTCCTCACATCTTAAATCAACATAATTTCCTTGCTCAGAAGAAAATATATCTGAGTAGCAGAGTTCTGCATAGGAATAACTTCCGCTCCAAGAGATGCATGTTTCCCCTTCAGAACTTAAAGCAACAGTAGCAAGACCATGAACAAGATTTAATTCTGAATTTTCCCTAGCCAAAGTTTCATTAGTATTAACATTATTTCCGGGAATAAAACTTCCTGTAAGAAAATCTTCTTGAGAAAAATTAACATGAGTTATATTTTTCACAATAGGAGAAATAGTTAAATTTCTTATAATAGGAGAAATGCTTAGTGCAGAAACAAATGAAACATAAAACATAATAATTAAAAAAATCACCCCCATGAACAAGCATCTTGTCTGGGAATTCATAAAATTAAGTATATGTTTTTATATTTAAATATTATGACAGTAAAAAATATATATTTTAGATAGGAAAGATATATTAATTTCAACAGCCTTGATTTCTTATGGAAAAATATCAAGAAAGTCTTGAAACAGCAGCAAGAGCTATACAAATTGCAGACCACATGGCATATATCACCTTTCCTTTAGTAAAAGAAAAACGCCTTCTTCTCAAAATTCTTTCTGAGTTAAACTCTTCATTAATAAGCATAATAAATGCGATTTTGCAATATGAATATTCGCAAAAAAGAATACAGCTTTATAAGGATGCAAGGGAAAATTTTCTCACATTCAAGCATCTTGCCTCAAGCTACAACATTAATCCAGAGCAAATGAAAACAATTATAGAAATAATCCAATTAGCTGAAAAACACCAAAAATCCCCGTTTGAGTTTGTAAAAGATGATAAAGTGGTAATAATGGCAAATGGAATGAAAAGCTACACAATAACAATAGAAAAAATAAAAGTTTATATCATAGAAGCAAAGGATTTAATAAAAAAAGCAGGCTCAAAAATAAAGCAACAATTATAGCAAGGTATTTATACTCTCAAGCACTAGTTAATTTCGCCCAAAAAAGCGAAAGAGGTTTCCAGCCACATGGAAAAAATTATACAAGAAAAAATAAGTGCGGACCATCTTCTTTATGTAAGCCTAAAGTACACAAAAACGTGTGATGTAGTTCTTAACCTAATAGCAAGATGGAGAAGCATGATGGATTTCAGCATAGAAAGACTTCTTGAGGTGGCAAAAAAGAAAAAGCTAATCAAGTCAATTCCTTCTGCCCCAAAGCAAAAAATAGATGCAGCAAGACAAATATACAAGAAAAACAAGGAAATTATTGAAACAATTGACTTGTACGAGTTTTTCAAGAGAATTGACAATCTTGAAAAAATCCGAGAAAATGAATTCAGGAAAAATGTCGCCCTAAAAGTTCTTGACAGAGGAGAATGGATAAATATTGATATGGATAAATTAAAAGAATACTCTGCTCTTTTAGAAAGATTTATAAGTCAAATTAAACAAATTCTTTCATAAAATTTGTTTAATAAATATAAAAGAGGGAAAATGAGCAGGATATTTGTCATTACTTCAGGAAAAGGCGGAGTTGGAAAGACAACAACAGCAATAAATCTTGCAGCAGCCATAAATTCTTTTAATGAAGATGTTATTCTTGTTGACTCAAATCTCACAACTCCAAATGTCGGAGTTTATCTTGGAGCTCCAATTGTTCCTGTTTCCTTGACACATGTTTTAATGGGAAAAGCAGATATTAATGAAGCAGTCTACGAACACGAATCAGGAACAAAGATAGTTCCGTGTTCTCTTTCAGTGAAGGAAATGGAAAAAGTCAATCCTAACAGGCTTGTTGATGTTGCCAAAAAGCTGAGAAAAATTGCAGATTATATTATTTTTGATTCATCAGCCGGTTTGGGAGATGAGGCAGTTAAAGCAATAGATGCAGGAGATGAGATTATTATTGTTGCTAATCCAGAGCTTGCTTCTGTGACAGATGCCCTCAAGACTCTTAAAATAGCTGAAAATCTGGGAAAAGAAGTCAAAGGCGTCATAGTCACGCGAGTGAAGAAAGATGGGTTGGATATGCCCTATTCAAATTTGAAAGAAATGCTTGAAGTTCCTGTTCTTGGAGTAATTCCAGAAGACAAATCAGTGAGAAAATCTCATGTTATGAAAAATGCAGTTGTTCATACTCATCCTAAATCAAAAGCGTCTAGAGCATACAGGGAAGTTGCAGCCAAGCTGATAGGAAAGCCATATGTTGAAAAAGAAAGCATTTTTTCAAAAATGCTGAGAAAACTCGGCATGAGATAAATTTATAATTCTCAATTAATTGATTATTTAACCGGGCTTGTGGTTCAGTGGTAGAACGCTTCTTTCACATAGAAGAGGTCCAAGGTTCAATTCCTTGCAGGCCCATTTCCAATTTTAACTTATTTTTCCTGAAATTCAAACTGCATCCCACAATTTCTGAAAGAAACTGAAACTCTATAATGGCTTGCAGTAACTTTCTCAAGATTAAATTTACACTCAGAATCTAAAAATCCTGTATCTTTCGAGTCCCATGTCTGCCTTGTCTCAGGAGTTCGAGTCCCGTACTCCTCTCGAACAGATGCTCTAAAAGTTTTGGTTGCTCTATCTTGTTGCAATGCCTCATCAAGAAATTTCTCAAATTCACTTCTATTAACCCGAGCAACTCGTGAACCGACATCATCATACATATCAGAATCTGCATAATTCCAAACCTCTGAACACTCTAGAACTTCAGCAGCCAACTTCAAGGAACAAGTTGTTGTTCCTTTAGAACATTTCATAATCGGGCTTGACTTTTCTGGAAAATATCTTGCTCCTCGTTCAAGAAATTCTAATAAAGCTTTCTTATCCATATTTCTAGTCTTGAAAGATGGTTTTTATATATTTTCAATATTGTGAATAGTGAACATGGGTTCCTAATCAGCTTATCTTGCTTCCATTTTCAATATCAGAATCAGGAGTGAGCAAAACACATTTATCTTTTTCCTGAGAGCCAGCAGCCAAAAGCATTCCACAAGATTCAATTCCTTTCATTGTTCTTGGCTCTAAATTTGCTATAATTATTATTTTCTTTCCCTTCAATTCATCTTTCTTGTAATATTTCTTAATACCAGCACAGATTAATCTTTTTCCTAACTCGCCAACATCAATCTCAAGCTTGTAAAGTTTGTCAGCCCCCTCTATATCATCAACTTTTTTGATTTGAGCTACTCTCAAATCAAGTTTTTCCCATTCAGCAAATTTGATTATTTCTGCCATTGTTGTTATTCCTTCTATATTATTCTCAGCTTTATTAACTTTTTCTTCTTTTATTTCTATTTTCTTGAATAAGATTTCTGATTTTTTCAGTTTTTTTAATTTTAATGGCTTTTCTATCTCATCAAATTTAATTTTAAAATTAAATTGTTTTGCAATTTTTTCACAACTAGAAGGAATAAAAGGATAAAGTAAAATTGAAATTGCCTTGATTGAATCATAAAGCTCATATAATCTCTTCTTGTCTCCAGTCTCCCAAATCTTATTGCTCTGTACATACTCATTACAAACATCAATAAACTCAAAAATCAAATTGAGTGCTTTGTCAAGCTCGAAGTTTTCAATTAATTTTTCTATCTTAGAAAGTTTCAATTTCCCAAGAAGTTTATTCTCATTTTTCTCGATTCCAAATTTCTCAGCCAAAGCTGAAACTCTCAAAATTAAATTTCCTAATTTATCAGCAAGTTCGGAATTATTCCTTTTAATTAAAATTTCTTCGCTGTAGTCAGAATCTTCAAATACAGAACATCTTAATAAAGAATATCTAACAGCCTCGGCTCCATACTTATCCACAAGCTCAAGAGGATCAATAACATTTCCAAGTGATTTTGAAATTTTTCCTCCGCTAAGTGTAAGATAACCATGCACAAGTAATTTCTTAGGAAGTTTATATCCAGCAGACAATAAAATTGCAGGCCAAATCACAGAATGAAACCAATTAATTCCCTTTCCAATCACATGAACATCAGCAGGCCAGTTTCCCGCTGCCCCTGAAACATAATTTATCAAAGCATCAATCCAAACCCAGATTTTGTAGTTTTTATCAGCAGGAAAATCAATCCCCCATTTAGCTCCCTTCCTGCTCACACAAACATCATTCAACTCTTCATTAATTCTCGAAATAACTTCATTTGCTTTTGAAGCAGGAACAACATATTCTGGAATGAATTTTAATAATTGTTTTTTATATTTTGATAACCTGAAAAAATAAGCTTCTTCTGTTCTCTCCTCAGGCTCTTTATTATGCTCCGGACATTTCCCGTCTTTCAAATCTTTTTCAGTGTAATATGTCTCACATCCAGTGCAATACAATCCCTTATACTCTCCTTTGTATATATCTCCGTTATCAATAATTTTCCTGACAATTTTCTGCACAATAATTCCATGCTCTTTTGCACTAGTTCTAATAAAATCATCATAAGAAATATTCAATTTTTTGCAAAGTTCAATGAAAAATCCTGTATTCTTGTCAACAAATTGCTTAATTGGAATTCCTGCTTTCTCAGCTGCCTCGACATTTTTCTGGGCATTTTCATCAACTCCTGTCAAAAAGAAAACTTTTTCTCCTCTTAATCTATGCCATTTGGACAGAGCATCAGCTAAAACTTTTTCAAATGCATGCCCAATATGAGGCCTTGCATTTACATAATCAATTGCAGTTGTAATGTAAAATTTTTTCTTCTTTGTCATGTTTTTCTCCTGATTATTAATGAAATTGATTATTTTTAAGCTTATTTCTTTGCCATCTTCCACATTAACTCAAAATAATTTCTGTATCCTTTGCTAATTTCTGAACTTTTTATTACAATAGCATACGGACTTGAGGCCCATAAAATAATTGCAACCTTGTCCTGATAAATATTAACAGAAACAGGCGAGGAATATTTTTCAGGCAGGTATCTGATTTCTGCAAGTGGAATTCTCTTGATTTTCCTATCGCTTGCAATTATTCTCGCTTTTATTCTCTTTTCTTTTCGAGTTTTATCATACCACTTGAAATAAAATTGCAAAATCTCATATGCTCTGGGGCTTGCACCAAGTATTAGTATCTCTCTGGCTTGAAGTTGTTCTTCAAAAACTGTTTTTAATCCCTCTTTTCCCTTGTAAAAATTTGTTTCTTCTTTCTCTTTTGTCTTTCCATATTTCAAGTTTAATTCAGAAATTAGAGGTTCAAGTAAATTTTCTTTTTCTTTTATTATTTCAAGTATTCTCGATGGATTTGAGGCTTGAAATAATCTGCGATTATTTTTTAGGATATAGCCAATAAGCCCTTTTTTAATCAGCATATCACAAGTATCGTAAACTGTTCTCCTGTGCATTCCTGTTTTTCTTGATATTCCTCCAGCTAAAGCTGGGCCAAGCTCAATAAGAGCAAGATAAACTTTGCTCTCATTTTCAGTTAGTCCTGCTCCTGTCAATTCATGTGGGTTCATATTATTGCTAGTTTTCCAGCATTTTTATATCTTTCTATTGTGGTGACAAATATCACCTCATAAATTAATTTACTGATTTCTCTTGAATAAATTAATTAAATTAAACAAGGAGATAAAATGACAGAACAACTTGAAAGGCAAATAATAGAATTAATTGCTACAGACAGGATACACATACCAATTTCAAGCATGGATGGAAAGCTGAAAAGGCAGAAACCAAAAATTGCACAGGCAATTTTGTTGCCTAGACAGGAATTTCACGGGGAGAGAGTTTATGCACGAGTCGAGCAAGATGATGTAACTGAGAAAGCAAGAACAATGAGACAAGCTATTGATCAGTTTGCAGAACAGTATCCAAGACACGGCAAGATTCTTAATGGGTTGATTGAGGAAACTCGACAAGCAAAAGAAACTAACTTGTATTTTGGAGTTAATGCAGGATGCAGATTAACAGCAGACGATTATCTTGGAGTTATGCAGAGCTTAGGTTTTAGTGAAGCAACTGCAAGAAATTTATATCCAGAATTAATGGAAGTTTCAAGAAATCTTGCAAGAAGAAAAGCAAGAGAAGATGAAGAAAGAAGCGTGTTAGTTGGATAATTTTCCGCTTCTTTCTTTTTTTAATTTATTTTTAAATTTTATTGTTACTTTAAAATAGTCACATATAGAAAGATTTAAAAGTGGCAAATTTTACTACTTCTTGCTATGAAACAGAAAATCAGTATAAGCATAGAAGAAGATTCTATAGATAAACTTGATGAGTGTGTTGAAAGCGGAAAGTTCAGAAACAAGTCTCATGTTATAGAGTTTGCCCTAAATAAATTTCTCGAGGATGAAAAATGACAAATATAACAGAAGAAGCAAAAAGATTAATGGATGAATATCAAGCAGATAGAAAAATCTCGGCAAAAGGCAAGCCGCTTTTCATCGCAGTCTGCGGCTCCCACTATTTTGGCTATCCTTCTGCAAAGTCAGATATTGATGTAAGAGGAGTTTATCTTGCCCCAACAGAAAATTTACTGAGATTAAGAAAAAAAGTAAAAGAGCCGACAATAAGCCAGAGAAAAGGCAATCTTGATTTAGAAATTGATGAACTTGGGCATTTTCTTAGTCTTGTTGCGCACTCTAACGGAAGCAGGTTTGAATGGGTAAACAGCCCGCTACTAATATCTGCTTCAGATGAATATCAAAATTTACAAAATCTTGTTAATACTGCAGGAGTTAGCAGGAGACTGATTAATTATTATCTTAATTTCTCAAGAAACCAGCAGCACAAGCCAATTGAAACAACAAAAAGAGATTTTCATACTATCAGAGGTTATCTAACAGGGATAGCACTTGCAGAAACAGGAAGGCTTGTTTTTGATATGAGAGAATTAAGCACAATGTTTGATTATGATGAAGCAAAAAAAATAGCAGAATCCAAGCAGACAGGCAAACCACAAGCAGAAAACCAAGAAAAACTTGCTGAATTAATCAGAAATCTTGATGCCAGGCTGGTTGCAGGAATAGAAAAATCAGGGCTGCCAGAAACTCCAGATATTCAAAAAATAAACAATTTTCTTGTAAGAATAAGACAAGCAAGCTAGGCAGCAGCTGTTTTTCTCTTGACATATCTTTCTAGAAAAGAGTGTAATCTTGAATCCTCTTTTAAATATACAGTTTTTACAACTCCTACTTTATCAGTCAAAACAAGTAAATTCTTGAAATCCCTTTTTCTGCCAGGCTCGACTTTTATTATTCTCTCTCCAACTCTGCCAGAAGAAAGAATATCTGCGCAGTTTCTGCTGATATATGCATCTGTCGCCCCCCTGGTTTCATCAGAATTTACAACATGAGTCAATCTATAGTGCTCTCCATTTCTTATTGCATCACTAACTATCGAAGGATAAACATGTCTCTTAGACATTCTATCAAGAGCGTGAGGTTCATATGTAACTCCTCCAAGCTCGACAGATAATTCAGCTCTTGCATGCTTTCTCCTTTCAATAGTCTCTGTTATTAATAAAATAAATCCAGCAACAAAAAGCACGAAAGAAAATAAGCCAAGATTAACATCAGAAACTCCCACAACAGCCCCAGTCAAAGTTAAGTCAAAAAGCGAAATTAAGATGCTTGCTATAATTAAAATAATTCCAAGTCCTCTTTTCCATTTCATTTTTATACAAGTAAATTCAGTTTTATTCTATATTAATATAGACGTGCTTTGTTTCTTTCTCTGAAAGAAAGGATAGAATTTAAATATTTCTAATCTCAAGATAGTTTAGGCGCTAGTAGTATACCGGCAGTATGAAAGCTTCCCAAGCTTTAGAACCGGGTTCAATTCCCGGCTGGCGCATCTACAAACTCCGCAGTTGAGGATGCCCATAATTAGATGAAGAGCACCACAGCAAGAGAGTTTAATAAAAAAGAAAAAGCCAATACAACAAAACAGTACATATTATTAAAATAATCTAAATTGCCATTCTTCTATACAAATCAGGAACAACCAAAGGAAGCCTAGTAGAATCACTGACTTCTCTGTAAAAAACATTTTCTGAAAGAGACCTTACTCCTTCATCTATTTTATGTCCAAAAGCTAAAACAACAGGCACACATCCTAAATGTTTAGCTTCAATTAGTGCTTTTCTTGTATCTTCAACAGCATACTTTCCTTCATAACCAAAATCATGGGGAACCCCCTCCATCATACAAAATAATAATTTTGTTCTTTCAGGCCTCCCAGCAAGAACATGTGCAGCATGTCGCACACCAGCACCATCTCTATTTTGTTTTAAGGGTTTTATAGAACCAATTGCCATTCTAACAGGAGAATCATAGGGCTGGTCAAAATCTTTCAATAAATAAAACTCAACATTTTTTTCAGTCTCTCCTGAGAAATTTGCAAGTGCAAAAGAATCTCCTAATATACCTAATGCCTCTGCATAATAGATATAAGATTGTTTGATAATGTCTATTGTCCTTAAATTTGGATTTTCAGTATCAATAAACCACCTTAATGAACCGCTGCCATCTGATACAAGCATAGAAGTCACAGACCTATCATTTCTGAACTTTCGAGTATAAACTTTTTCTGATGGGGTTTCTCCAGCAGCCATCTCAGCTCTTGCCCTGACTAAAGCATCAAAATCTACATCTCCAGAAACCTGTCCTCTAACTCTCTGAAATTCTTGGGGGGCAATTGATTCAAAATCTCTTCTTAATGCTTGAATAACTTTACTATGACTATGAAGAACCTCTGCAACATATCTATTATCAGCAGCAGAAGGATACAGAACTTCTACAACCTGCACAAATCCTTTTTTATATTCCTTTTTAGCATAATCCCACTCATCATATCTAAATCTGTATCCTGTAGGCTCTTCAGCAGAAGGCTTAGCAACTAAAAATGTTTTTTCAGCTTCTTCTAGTTTTTCAATAACTTCTTTTAAATCAACACCAATTAAATCTTCAGGAACTCTTTGATTAGCTAAATTAAATCTCCTGCTCAAAATAGTGTAGATTAAATTTGTTGCATTAAGTGTCTGAGCAACACCTGCTTCTTTGCTTCTCAATGAAGAAACTGCTTCTGTTACTTGTGCTTCTAATTTTTTTGGCTTTCCTCCGCATGCATAATCAAGTATTCCTCCAAGTATCAATTGTCCTTTTTCACGAGGCTTTGATACAAGGGTTTTTTTAAAAATATCTAAATCCTGTCTAAGACCTGGGAATTTATCAGCTAATCTTGAATCAATACGTGTAAATTCAAGCAACTCAAATAGGGCTCTTGCAAAATCAGGATTCTCAAATATCCCAAAAAATCCGCCCAAACCATTTGCAACTCTTATTCTAGTTGCATCATCAAGCTTTTCTAAATCTGGCTTGTATGTTCCAAACATAAATGCTCCTGCTTGATAAGAAGCCAGAGATTTGTAAATACTATAATTTCCTTCTTCATCTTCTGCAACATTAACTGCATTAGGAAGAAAAAAAGTATCTCCTTCAAATGAACATCTCAATTCAAGAGAGCCAGAATCTTTTACTTTCACATGCCTGCCTGTAAGCGCCTGGACATATGTAAGAAGTCTTTCGTTTATTTTTGAAAAACTTAATCCGCCAACAGCAACTTCTAAATCCGCTGCAAAATAATCGTGTTCATCTCCAAAATAACCAAATAATTCTCTTGCAGATTTTTCTTTCAATGCTTTATCAATCCAAGCAGAAAATCCATCTCCTAAAGAAGGAATATTCTTTCTAGCTGCATGGGCATAACTTACAGCTAATTTGTTTGCTAGTCTTAAATAAACAAAAGGTTCATATGGCAATCTTACTCTGGCTCTCTGGTCTCTTTCTTCTTCTACAGCTTTGGATACAACCTTGCCAGCATACTCAATTGCTTGTCCTCTAAATTTAGCAGGCACATTGCTCATTTCTTCAGCCAATTCATCAAAAAAAGCTATTGCTGAAGGAAAACAAGTGTTACCATCTGAATACATGTTTAAGAAAACATTATGCAACTGTGAAAGTTCTTGCTCTGAAAATCCTGTCCTGTTCTCAACAGAATCAAGAATTACTTCTTCTAAATCTGAATCTCTTCTATCCTCCAGTCTTACTCTTCTCACCTTTTCTAATTCACCTAAGCAATAAGGAATCCTTTTTGGGGGCATACTCTTAAGAGAACCCATAAGTCTATCTATAAAATTATTAACATCATGTCTCCCTGTTTTATTTGCTTTATACTTAAAATAAACAACATCCAGCGCCCGTGTCCAATCATCAGCACTTACTTTTCCAACTAAATCAGGAACAAAAGGCAAAAGTTTACTTGCATAACTGCAAATAATTCCTGGTTTCAAAGAAATTTTTGGAGTATCTTTATCTTTTTTAACCTTTTGCATCTTTTTCTCCTCTAGGTGAATCCTGATAATTAATTACTTGATTAACAAATGCAACAGCCTTGAACGAATCAACAGCAACAGATTCAGTTATTACTTCAATAGCTTTGTCTAAATAAAGAGGAGGTTGTTGGCTTAATCTAGGGTGTCTTTTAACTCTATCTTTTAAAGAATAAACAAGATCAAGAGCAGTTTTTCTTTTATCTTCTTCCAAAGAACTTAATTTATCAATCACCCCAAGACACTTTCTTCTAACTGTCTGGGGATTTGACTGCCTATTCCAATAATTATAATCCTGGAATAATTCAACTGAAATATCCATATATTTTTCTCTGTCTTGAGGAGTCAAGCCTTGCATCGCCTGCAAGTGAGTAACAACTTTAAGATAAGCAGGAACATTCAAATCTGAAAATTCTAATGTTTTAAGTCTCCTAGAAACATCTTCAATGAGTTCTGGGTTTGCATTAACTACTCCTTCTAATAAAGAAAGTTCTCTCTCTAATCTTCTATGACCAAAAGCCATACCAACAAGATGGTTTAATAAAGAAGTAGCTAATTGGTGATACTCTCTGCCTTTTCCTGCTTTGATTAATCTGTAAGTTTTTTCGTCAACAGATGCCAAGAAAGCAGAATTATTTTTTACTCTGCTAGCTTTCGCCCTGACTCTCTCTACTTCTGGCCTTAATCTTGAATCAACTTCTTTAAGTGTATTATAACACCCTAAAACATCTGCTTCATCTCGCTTCTTATTTCCAGCAAATCTAAATAAAAAGTCTTCAGCACCAAAAACAGGTTCACCTTGAGCTAAAACTCTAAGCACGTGTCTATAAGAATCTTCAAAATCAACAAGATGTCTTGTAGAAATTTCTGCGTATCTCTCTATTTTTTCATCATATGTTCTGGCTCCTCCTTTAGCTCTCCTGGAAAGATGACTCAAACTCTGCAACCAAAGAGAAATAGCATCATTAGGAATTTCTAATATACTGCCAAATCTAGCCAAAACACTGCTTGCAGTTCTATCTGTTGAAACTTCATCTAAGATATACAACAAACCTCTATTGAACAATCCTAATTTTTCCCTGTCTTCAGATGCCTGAATATAAAATCCTAAATAACTCTTAAAAAAATCATAGAAACTTCTTTCTGCATATTGTTCCTCTTCAGTCCTTGCTCTTCTTACTTTTTCATCAGATTTTTTTGCGGGTTTTTCTATTCTCACACCCTTACTCGGTTTTCTTTCAGCTCTCTCCTTTGAAATATAGCTCAAGAATATTTTTTTTGCAGTCTCTCTATCTTCAGGAGCGATACGAGCAAACCTTCTTGAAAATCTCTGAGCAATAGTTCTTCCTCTTTTAGCTCTCTTTGGAGTAAAATCTGGACGAGCCGCGTAAAAACCAGCTATTCTCGTTATAAGAGTATCCAAAGACTTAGTCATACTTCAAAAAACAAATTTAATTATCTCCCGGGGAAGTAGTTTCTAATAACATCAGCTAATCCGCCCCTCAAGGCTTCTTGAACATCAACATCGTCTGTAATTGGATTAAGTATAGCAACTTCACATGCTCTATAAGGTTCTACGCCCGCAGTTATGAGTTTTGCTGCATTTACCAAAAGTCTTGTACTTGCTCCTTCTTCTAATTTGCCTTGTTTTTTTGCTTTTCTAAAATTACCCCCAATTTCAACCAAAACACCTGCAGTTTTCTCATCAACGCCAGACTCTTTCACAACAATTTCTCTTTCAGTATCAGAAGGAGGATAATCAAAATTGATTGCTACAAACCTTTGTTTTGTGCTCATTTTTAAATCCTTTATTTTTCTCTGATATCCAGGATTAAAAGACATCCCAAGCATAAAATTATCAGGAGCCTCAAAAACTTTGCCGAGCTTCTCTACTGGAAGTATTCTTCTGTGGTCTGTTAAGGGATGAATAACAACAGTAGTATCGCTTCTAGCTTCAACAATTTCGTCTAAATATAATAGTCCTCCGTGCCTCACAGCAACAAGCGCCGGACCATCCATCCATTTTCCGTCAATAAGATATCTTCCAATTAAATCGTCTGCAGTCAAACCTTCTTGACACGGAACAGTCACTAGAGGAAATCCAGAATCATGTCCAGCAAGTTCTCTGTTTATTTCCCAAGCCATTCTTTCCATAAACCTGCTCTTCCCGCATCCTGTTGGACCTTTCAAAATAACAGGAAGTTTTTGTTGAAAAGCAGCTTTAAAAAGTTGCGTTTCTCTGGCTATATCTAAATAAAACGGTTCCTTTTGAACAACATACTTGCTTAAATCATATCCTTCGCCATTCATTTTAATACACAATTATTTAACTAGATACTAAAGATTTATCTTCTTGTATAGGAACTCTAGAACTCACCTCAAGCATAGGCAATCCTTTCTGAACTCTATCATACATTAACTGAAGAATTACCTGATTATTAACATCGCTAGTTTCTTGTTCCAATTGAACTCTTGCTTCATCATGCCTTGATGTCCCTTGAGGACAAGACATCCATATCAATGATTCCTCAATATCCAATTCTAGTGCCTGGTTTCTTAAAATAAAAACTCTTCTGATTTCTGAAGCATTTTGCGTAGGTGTGTGATAATTCCAAACCCTATCTCCAAGGCAAATTCTTGCGTTTACAACATAATCTGGTGTTTCTACACTTGGTGCATATTCAAAGTCTCTTCTTGTACTCTGGTGTGTTGCTCTTCTTGGTTGTTTTAAATTAAAATAAACTGCCCCCCTCATCGGTGAGCCCATAATTGCCAGATGGCAATCTCTTTCTGGATTATCTGGAAAAAAATGGGATATGTCACACTGCCCTTCATTAATTCTTTCTTCAATTGGTATATCTCCTGGTCTTATCATATTAGTAACAATTAAATCTTGTATTTATATTTTTGTTTAATTGAAAATGTTACTACTAAATAGTTTATAAACCTTTCGCTTTTTTCTTTGTCAAATCAAAATATCCTGCCTAATGCCGAAGCATAATTATCTTTATAAACTCAAAAGATTTAATTTCATAAAAAAGAGGGAAAAATGGCGCAGCTAATAACAGGAATAATTTCAGCAATTGTTGGATTTATAACAATAATATATATGCATCTTACTATATCTAAACTGCCAAGAGTATTAAAACAAAGTATTAAAACAATCTTAACCGGACTAATTTTTGTACATGCCTCGATTTTAACAATGCTTGCCTTCAATTTAGGCATAATAACTAATGATGCACAAAACCTTATTGTAACATCTCTTCTCGGCCTGTCAGCAATTACAATTGCAATAGGCAGCATAAAATTCTTCAATATTATTGATTATATCCCAAAGATTTTCTTCAAAAAAATAGATGAACATTCAAAAGCAATTTAGAAAAATGAACTACCCCGCCCTAAAGGGCGAGGTATCTGAAAACAAAATGGTAATATCACAAATCAAGCCAAGGTTGAGAAGAAACAATGTAGTGAGCAACAGCTTCGCTAGTTGTATTTCCAACGCTC
>VGKQ01000002.1 GCA_016866995.1 Candidatus Pacearchaeota archaeon | reverse complement strand
TGGAAAGCTTAGAACTCCTTATCAAGCTTTCCTAGAAAAGAAGAGAAAATAAACAAAAAGTTATATAAATAATGAAGAACTTAAATCATCGAGGTAACTTTAATAGCGGACTAGACAGATGCTGGAGCTATGTGTAAATTAATCCTCTGAAAGAGGATTAATATCCCATTCATATTTGGCTCTATTTAGAACATTAATATTATGATTTATCCATCTCAATATTTCTTCATTTTCTCTTGCGGATTTTAATTTTGAATAAACTTTATCTCCATGAATCATCTTCTTACTCATATTTGTTGACTCAACATTGCTCCTTTTATGATAATGTTTTCCATATTCTTCAGGATTATTTCTGAATTCCAGATTCATAATTTTCCAAGGCATACATCCTCTTGATTTTCCTGCCCAATTTTCCCAAACTTTGAAGTAAGGCTTTCCACCAACTTCAACAACCTTCCTGCAATTTTCTTTGCACCAATATCTTCCATCGCCGGAAAATTCATAAGCCTTAAAGTTTTCAGCAGTTTTATCAATATGCTCTCTGAAAATTTTATTGTCATTTCCTGTTTTTGTTTCAACATTTAAAGCTGTGACAATATTGCTCTTAACTCCTGTTGTGATGTGGATTGTCAAATGATCTCTCTTTCTTATTTCTTTTTTGCATCTGATGCTGTACCATGAAGAAAATAATTTTGTCCTTATCCCTGTTGCATCAGTTGCAAAATCATGCTCTATCTTTGATAATGGCTTTGAGCTTTCAGTTATTAATTCGTCTAGTATTTTTCCAATTATCGGCTCTGCTCAATAATTGCATAGTGTCTTAAAACAGGGAATTTTCGCATTGATAACTTTAATTCTCCTTAGAAATAGCAAGAAGCTCCTTGCCCTTCTTGCTGATAAATTTGGAAATTTATGCCAGATTAATAAGCATGCGATATTGTTTTTCATCTTTCTATCTCCACAAACAACATTGCTTAAGTACTTTACAAAATCAAAAAAGTTTAGGAATTCATTTTCCTGGATTTCATTATACAATTTCTCATTTCTAGGCCATCTTTTTCTCTTTTTCATACTTCTATATTGTGCCTAACTAATATATTTATTTTATGCAATACACATTCACAAGATTTATATATTAATTGTGCCTATATTATCTGTGATGGTGTATATACGCTCAAAAAAGGTGAAAGGTAAAATATATTATTATCTTGTAGAAGGCAAACTCGATAAAAGAGGGAAGGTTAAGCAAAAAGTTATTATGTATTTGGGCAATGCCAAACACATATTAGAGGTTTTTCAATTCTATAAATTGCATAAAAAAACGCTAATTTTTTACACATAGCTTGATGCTGGGTGTCAGTCAAATCCTCAATAACTTAACTAATCTATGAACATTGTAAGCAATTACTTTTCCAATCATCTCTTTCTTCTGCATCACCCATTTCTTAGCCATAACTACTTTACCACATAACCTTTTAACACAAAACCACATATTTTCAATTATACTCTTTCTATGATATCTCTTCTCTGGAAAATATTTTGACAGTTTCTTTCTATGTTTACCATGAATTCTATGATATTGCTTCGTTTTTTCTTTTAGGGGAGCAATATGAACAAAACCATTTTTCTCTGCAAAATCATGCAATTCTTCTGAATCAAATGCTTTATCACCAACACTTATTTCAATCTTCTTTCTAGTTTTTTTGGTTTTCTTTATTAATGGCTTAAACTCTTTGCTGTCATGCCTGTCGCTCTTTCTTATGTTAACTGCTGTAAACAAATGCAAATTTGTGTCTGCACATTCGCTTAACTTAATGTTTTTTCTCTTTTTCGTCGATAAACCCAATCTTTTCAGATAGGAATAGCTTCCATCTTCTAACTGAAACCCTGTTGAATCAATAGCTAATTCTAACTTTCTTCCTTTTGTTATCATTATGCACTCTGAAAGTATCTGCTCTAAAATATTTGTATTAACTCTTCTGATAAACATCTTTAGAGTGCTTGGACTTAGCACTCTTGTTAATTGCAAATCTGCAATTGCAGATTCTCTTGTCATAAAGTCATCAATGAATTCATCATAGCTAAGCTTTGATTTCTGTTTTAAGATGTATAGAGCCATTAATTGTTTCTGAGTAAATGACTTTTTTGAAAACTTGCTTGAATAGTTAGGCAGGATTCTTGAAACTTGAACCGCTATGTCTATAAACTCTAAATACCTTGGTTTTAATGTATTCATTAGAGTACACCTCCTTTTATCTTTAATGGTAAAAGGGGGTTAAAAATTATAGGATTTGACTATCGCTTGATGCTGGAGTGCTATATAAGGTTTAATAGGAAAAATCATCTCTTTTTGTAGTCTTAATCAATTAGATGCAGTTTAACCTATAAAATTTTCTACAAGACTTCTTAATTCATAATCTTTAAATATCACCCTTCTTTTTCTAAAAAATGAGAATTGGATTTATTGTAAATGAATTTTTTAAATACGGAAGTTATGGAGGATATGGTTTTGCAACAAAGGCAATTGCAAGAGGATTGAAAGAAAAAGGAGTTGAAACCTTTCTTCTTGTAAACACAAGCAGATTAAAAACAATGCCTCACCCGATAGAAATTGAACAAGGAATTCCTGTTATTGGATATAAGGCAGGGAAGATAAATTTTTTGAAATCAATTCCTGAATTTAAGCAGGTAGATGCAGATATATTTCAGACATGCAACATAAGCCTTGACACAAATTACTGCATGAAAACAATGACTGAAAGCAAGCATGTTATAAATTTTCAAGACCCAAGAAATTCAGATGACTGGAAAGAAATCTACTCGCATCCAACAGCCTTGAAACAAGAAGGAGGGACATCAAGCTCTTTTTCTTATGATATAAGATTTGCACTTGCCTCTTTAATGTACAAAAAAGCCATACTTGATGCAGATGGATTAACTGTCCAAGCCAATTATCTTAAAGATAAGGTGAATAAGATGTTTAGTATAAAAGCAAAATATGAATTCATGCCAAATCCTATTGCAATTCCAGAAAGAAAAATGAAAAAATCAGAAAAGCCGACTGCTATTTTTCTTGGAAGATTAGATATTATAAAAAGGCCTGAAATATTCTTTGAACTTGCAAAAAAATTTCCAAATATCAATTTTTTTATTATGGGAACTGCTACAAGAAAACAAGATAATGAAAAATTTGAAAGGAAATATAAACTAAGAAATTTAAAATTTTTAGGATTAATAACAAATGAGGAGAAAAAATCAGAGATTCTTGAGAAAACATGGATGATTATAAACACGAGCTTGCATGAATGCCTGCCTGTAAGCTTTCTTGAGGCATGGGCTCATAAATGTGCTGTATTAAGCTGCCAAAATCCTGATGATTTGACAAGAAAATACGGATATTATACAGGAAAAATTCTTGGAACAGGACTTGATAAAGAAAGCATGAAAAAATTTGAAAATGGTATGAGATTTCTGCTAAAAGATGATAAATGGGAAAAGCTTGGAAAAAACGGGCATGAGTATGTCAGGAAAAATCATGAGTTTGATTCTGTAATTGACAAGCATATAAAATATTATAAAAATATTATAAAATAAATTTAATGAAAATATATAAAATGAAACTTCTCGGTCTAAAGCCCGAGCTATCTACACAAGGATACAAAAAATGTTAAACAAAAACAAACAAGCTAAAAAATTAAAATATTGGTAAGAAATTATTAATGTCTTGCTTAATACAAAATGAAAAAATTAAAGGTTTTATTGATAAATCCTCCAAAAATGCTTCTTCCAGGAGAGCATGGGAGGCTTAGCATATATCCTCCTCTTGGCTTGGCATACATAGCAGCAGCAATAGAAAACAAGCACGAAGTTGAAATATTAGATGCTGTTCTTGAGGAATGGAAAAAAGTAGAAAAGGGATTTCATGGCATGAGATTTGAAGAAATAGCAAAAATTGTTAAGAAAAAAAAGCCAGATGTTGTTGGAATAACGGGCCTTAGCTTTATATCAGAAAGCATACATGAAACAATTAATGCTGTAAAAAGAATAAATCTAAAAGTGAAAATAATTGTTGGAGGGCCATATGCAACTAATTCTCCTAAGGATTTGATGAAAAATAAAAATGTTGATTTTGCTGTTCTTGGAGAAGGAGAGAAAACAATCTTAGAATTGCTTGATGCAATAAAAAATAAAAAAACAATCAAGAAAGTCAAAGGTATAATTTATAGAGAGAAAAATAATATAAGATTTACTAAACCAAGGAAGTTTATTGAAGATCTTGAGAGCATAAAATTTCCTGCCAGAGATTTATTAAAAATGGAGAAGTATTTTGAGATATTTAAGACAGGGCATGGAGCAGAGGGGATTGGAAGATGTGCAAGCATGATAACAAGCAGAGGATGTCCATTTAATTGTTTTTTTTGTTCTGCTTCTAAAATTACAGGAAAGAGGTGGAGGGCAAGAAGCCCTAAAAATATAATAAAAGAAATTGATGAGTTAGTTAAAAAATACAAGATTACAGATATTTATTTTGAAGATGAGAATATAAGCCTGAATCCTGAAAGAATGAAAAAAATTATGTCATTAATAATTTCAAGAAATTATAATCTTGGTTTGCATGCAGAGCAGGGAATGAGAGCAGATACTCTCTCTTTTGAAATACTAAGAATGATGAAAAATGCTGGTTTTAATGATATTGTGATTGCTCCCGAGTCTGGAGTGCAGAGAGTTTTGAATGATGTTGTAGGAAAGAATCTTGATTTAAGAAAAGTAGAGCAAGTAGTTAAAGATGCAAAAAAGATTGGAATAAGTGTCGGATGTTATTTTGTAATAGGAATGCCTGGAGAAACAAAAAAAGATATAATTGAAACAATAAAATTTGCAAAAAAATTGAGAAAATTGGGAGTAAGATACTGCACATTCAATAATGCTGTTCCTTTAAAAGGAACAAGGATGTATGAGATTGCAAAAGAGAAAGGTTATCTGCTCAAGGACAATGAAGAACTTGAAAAGTCAATACTTGAAAACAGGCACAAACATGTGATGAAAACAGAGGAATGGAGCAATGAAGAAATAGATGAATTATATAAGAAAGCAGTAAAAGAAAATGCCAGACATATTATCTTCTCGCGAGACATGATAAAACACAGAATAAAAAGGATAGGAAAAAACTTCTTTAAATCTCCGCTCCTAACAATAAGAACATCTTTTATAAGAATAAAGGAAATTATATTTGGTGAAAGAGATTACTAATTTTTATTCCTGCTAATTTGTTTTTTACTGAATTTAAGATAAGATAATCATTTTTATCAAGGCTTTTTGTTATAAAAAGCAGAAGGAAATAAAAAAGAAAGAAAAATAGTGCTGCAATAGATATGTTGACAAGATTTATTTTAATCAGGCTTCTTATAATAAGCAAGGCAAAAGCAGAAACTATAACTGAAATAAGCACATGCAGCATTTTCCTTCTTAACGGAATAATTTTTAGATAATAGTAGCTTTGTATCATTAAAAGAAAACCGTAGAAAAAATATGAGATTGTTGTGCTTAATGCAGCTCCTATGAATCCGAGTTTAGGTACAAGACTAATGTTAAGAACAATATTAAGAACAGCAGCAAGCGCTATGTCAATCATTCCAAGATGAGGCTTCTTTGCCATATTAAGAAGTTGACGGGAAATATCAGCCTGAGAGATGAAAAAAAATCCAAATGAAAGTATAATTAAAGCTGTTTCTGCTGCAAGATACTGGGAGCCAAAAAGCAGATTTATTATAACTCCTGGAAATAAAATAAAAATCACAAGTAAAGGAAGATTAATAAGAAAAATCCATTTGCCTACCTGCTTACTTAATTGTTTTATTAAATCAAGATTTTTATTTGAATACTCGCGGCTTATTAAAGGAAAGAATAATTGCATGAATAAAAAAGGAGTAAAAGCAAGAATTCCAGCAATTGGCAAGGCGACATTATATACCCCCACATCTGTGGCTGTTTTGAAATAGCCTACAAAAAATGTGTCAATCCAGCCGAGAATAGAGGCAATTACAACTGAAAAAATAAGTGGAAGAGAATAAAGAAAAAGCTCTTTATTTATTCCCTTAATATGTTTTTTTCTCAAAAAAAGCTCTGGGATTTTATATCTGCAGAAAAAATATGCAACAAAAAGCATTGAAACTATGCCAAGAATGTAAGATATTCCAATTGAGCTTGAAGTTTTAAAAAATAAAATAAATAATAGAAGAACAGAAACCTTGACAACATTTTGAAGAATATTTACTATAAAGGAATACCACGCTATTTTTTCAAATGCCCTTATTGAAGAAAAAAAAATCTGTGTTATGACAGAAAGAGGAACAGCTATGCTGAATAATTTAAAAAATGGAATTAAGCCAGAATTATGAAAAATTTTTATTGCAATAAAGTCAGCATAAAAAAACATTAAAAATCCTGCAATTAATCCTGCTATTGAAGATGATATTAATGAAAACCTAAAAATCTGGCTTATTTTACCATGGTTTTTATTTCTATAGTAAGGAATGAATCTGAGCAAGCCTTCTGAAAGACCGAGGCAAGAAAAAGTATAGAGCCAGCCAACCAGCATTATTGAAATAGAAAAAAATCCATAAACTTCTGCTCCAAATTCTCTTGCAATAATAATTCTGTAAGCATATGATAAAATCTTTGAAATTAAAAGTCCAAGAAATACTATAAAAGTTGATTTTGCAATAAGTTTTAATGAATTATTTAATTTTTCTTCCATTTTATTATAAGTATTTTTTTCTTCTTCTTAAATAGTTTATGAAAGAGAACTCGCGAGTATAAAGATTCTTGTTATGAATCATTTCAATTATGTCTGTAAGAGAATGAAAGAGCATACCAAAAAAAATGAAGAGGAAAAGATTGGAGAAAAAAGCTAAAACCGAGATTAGAAGAAGAAACTCAAGAGTGTGAAAAATCTGCATAATTGGCTTGTGATGAGTGCCAAGAGACTTATGCCATATGTATGCTCTTCTTAAGTTCAAATCTTTTTTCCTTATAAAATAAAAAAGATAATGATCAAAATCTATGAAGATTGAAGAAAGCAAAAAAATAAAGCAATAGAATAAATTTATTTGAAATAAGTATAAAATTAGAGAGAAGATTATTCCTAATATTAAATGATATTTTGGTAACATTTTATAACAAGCTGAATATTCCTTTTTGTATCAAGTAAAAAGTTATTAAAAATATTATTGCTTTTGGAAATACAACTATAAAAGATAAAAAAATTAAGATTGCTATTAAAATATCAATAAAAGAAGCAATGTCAAGAGAAATAACAAAAAAGATTCCTTTTGCCAGAAGATAGAGAGCAAAAATAGTCATAATGCTTTCTGGAATTATATGAAAAAAGCCAGAAAGCCAGAATAAAATTGCTGTAATAATGTCAAGAATGCCAAGAAATTTGATTATCATGTGATTATTTCTGGATTATTTTAAGAATGTCTGCAAAGGCAGGTCTTGTAATTAAAATGCCAACAGTCACTCCTATGATTGTTGTTAATGCGAAACCTCTCAGCATTCCTGCCCCTGCTCCAAACAAAGGCAACATTGCTGCAACAATAGTCAAGAATGCCCCTACAATTATAAACAGGGCGCGTTTAATTCTCTCAATTAAAGTCTCGTTAGTTTTTGAAACAGCCTCGTCAATTATAACTATCTGATCATTTACTCCAACACCCATTCCTGCTATAATTCCCGCAATAGAAGGGGCGTCCAAATTCCAACTAATTAAGGCAGCCACTCCAAGAGTTATAAAAGCTTCAGAAAACATTGTAAGTATAACTGACAAAGTAATCTTTATTTTTCTGTATCTAATGAAGAGAATTATTGATATAATAGCAAAAACAATTAATGCAAGATATAAAATATTTTTTGAAAATTCTTTTCCTAAAACTGGAGAGATAGTGTCAAGCTTTACAATTTCAAGCTTGAAAGGAAGGCTGCCAGTAATAAGTATTGTCTGAAGATTTTTCATATTTGATTGTGCTGATTTGAAAGCATCTTCTTGCGTTGTTCCTGAACCAGAGCCCTGCACAGAAATTTGGGTTGTAACTTTTCCTTGTAATTCCTCTGAAATAAGAAGAGAATCAACAAGTTTGTCATCAACGTATAAATCAAGCGGCTTGCTTAGGTATCTGCCGCTTGCTGACTCATTTATAGAAAGCTGAGAGGTAATATTTGCGTGCCTTTTAGCAGCCTGCTCGCTTAAATAAACCGCAAATCTAAACCTGCAGACATATCCTCCTTCTGCCTGAAAGCAAGATTCAATTCCTGCTTCCTGTCCGCTTCTTGCAACATAAGTTATGTCCTGCTCGCCACCGATAAAAACAGTATCGTTTCCTACTTTTGCCTCAAATTTTCCCTGGCTTTCAATCAAAGATTTGAGGTCAGATGGGGCGGCTCCTGCAACTTCAATCATCATAAAATTATTTCCAGATAAGTCAGATACTGGCTTTACAGAAATATCACTTATTCCAAAAACATTAAGCCTATTGCTTGTTATCTCAATTAAATCGCTGATTTCCTGCGAGTTAAGCGGTTTTTCTGGCTTTATCAATGCCCTTGAGCCTCCTTGCAAATCAAGTCCAAGCTTTATTTTTGTTTTTGGAATATTACCTATTGTAATTTCAGGAGTTTTATTTGTGAAAATAATAAACTCGCCTGTGTCTGTAGAAATAATCAATTTAGTTTCATTTTGAGAAGGCAGGAGGTTGCTTATAATTTTTGAATAATCATCAGCATTTGAAATTTCATTATAGTTTATTGATTTTATAACCATTCCCTGCCTTATGCCTTCGTTAAATAATGTTGAATTTCTTTCAACTGATTTTATAATAACCCCTTTGCTGAAGTAGCCAAAAGGGGATATGGCTAAAAATGCAAGAAACAAGACAATAATCAAAATCCATATTCTTAATGTTAGTTTCATTTTAATTAGGCAAGGACGCAATTAACTTGCTGGCTGATAGATTGCCCCTCTAAAATTTAATTTTTGAATTTGTTTGTTTTTTATTAACATTTTATTGTCCTTGCGAAATATAATTTCATTTTAAGTAATTCCTTTTTTGTCGCAATACCATTTAATTATTGAAGCATTTGTCAGCCATGTGCTGAATATATCTGCAAACAAACCAATAGCAAGAATCAAAAATATCTGCCTGAATGACTCTGGCAGTCCTGTAACAAGAAAAAAAGCTGGAAGAACAGCAGCAAGAGCAGTAAGAGTCATTAATATTCCTGTTTTAAAAGCTCCGTAAATTCTCTGGTTTAAACTTGATTCTCTTTTCCTCAATGCCCTTGTTGTAAGAAGGATGTCTGTATCAACTGAATAGCCTATTAACATAAGAAAAGCGGCAATTCCTGCTGCAGAAAGCTTTAATCCTATAATATCAATAAAAACAAGGGCTATTATAATATCACAAAACGCAGCAAAAATAACTGCTATGCTTGGAATGCTTTGGAATAAATATGTTACAAAAATTAATATTGCAATAGGAAAAATGAAATAATAAACTGGGAAAATAAAAGAAATAATTAGTATGAGAAAAACAATGCAAGGGTATAAATATTGTTTTTTATTTTTTGATTTTATAATACTATACACAAGAGCAGATATTCCAATAACAACTACAAGAACACTTACCAACAAGCTTGCTGGAAAAGTTAATTTTATTGCTATAAGTGATAATGCAGCAGAAATTGCTTTTAATCTATTTGATTCTCCAAAAATCAAGAAAATGACAAGAGCCATTAAAATAAAAGCAAGCAGAACTGTTTTAGCCAGTTCTATGTAAAATCCTTTTCCAAGAGAAGAGCCTGTATATTCAATGCTTGAATTCTCATCTGTGAGACTATATCCAAGAATTTTTTCTATGCCTTCTTTAAGCTGTTCTGATGGCAAAGAACTTTCAATAATTATGGCAATCTGCTTTCCTGAATTTAACTCGGTGAGTTTTCTGAAATTTACATCTGAGAATTCCTGCTTTAAAGATTGTTCAAAATCCGCAGGAACCTCTTGGGTTAAGGTGATTGTTGTCCCGCCTGTTAATGAAATATCCCTTAACATTATATCATTATGCTGCGAGTAAAAAAATCCAAGATAAATTAAACATAAAAATAAGATTATAATTGGAGGGAAAAGTAGGATTTTGTACCATTTATTATACCAAGATTGTTCTGTCATTTTATTTATATGCGCCTCCAACGCATTTGACTATCTTTGATTTTCTCTTGCTGCGGGCATCCTCATCTGATTGCGGTGCTCCTTGGCTGCGGAAAACAAAGATGCGCCGGCCGGGACTCGAACCCGGGTCGTCTGCTTGCTTCAAATATGGAAGGCAGACACACTAACCACTATGCTACCAGCGCCTAATATATCCTAAAATTGTGGTGTTTTAAAGTTTTGCTATATAAAGCAAAACTTTTTAAGCCCGGGCTTTATAGATAAGCTTGAAAATAAAGTTCTCAAGAAATGTAAGATGAACAAAATAAGAAAATATTTGAGAAGCATAAAAAAACTGCCAAAAACGCTGGATGTTTACAGGTCAAAGCCAGCAGCAAAATATCCTTTTGATATTACAATTGAGTGTTCTGGAACTTGCAACCTGAGATGCAAACACTGTATATTTTCTGAATATATGAAACGAGGAAAGGGGATTATTAAATTTGAAGATTTTAAAAAACTATTTGACAAGCTTGACTTGAAATCAATTGAATTGATTAATTTTGCAGGATATGGGGAGCCATTAATAAATCCTGAAA
Organism: Candidatus Pacearchaeota archaeon; assembly: GCA_016866995.1. Taxonomy (GTDB): domain Archaea; phylum Nanobdellota; class Nanobdellia; order Pacearchaeales; family GW2011-AR1; genus VGKQ01. Next base: position 59,590 of record VGKQ01000002.1, on the reverse strand, counting down.
TAGCTAAAATTGTAAGATATGTCGGCACAAGAAATAAGAAAATAAATAAATATCTTGTGACAAATGCTGTTTTGCTGAACAAGGAAATGTCAAGAAAATTAATACTGGTAGGATTAGATGAAATTTATATTTCATTTGACGGGGCAACAAAAAAAACTTATGAAAAAATAAGAAGAGGAAGCAGATTTGAGCTTGTCCTTGAAAATATAAAAGATTTAATAAAATTAAAAAAAGAAATGAGTTCAAGAAAGCCAAAAATAATAATTTATTTTACACTAATGAAAGATAATATTTCTGAGCTTGCAAAAATGACTGAGCTTGTAGACAGATTAGGCATAGAAATTCAGATTCTTCCCTTGGTTATAAGAAGAGACAAGGAAGATATGGATATCTCACTAAAAGGAATGAGCAAAGAAAATATAAGAAAACATATAAATGAAGCAATTAAGAAGGCAAAAAAATTAAAAAATAAAAAAATTCTGGCTGAACTTGAGAAAATAAAAAAAACAGGAGGAATGACTGAAGCATCTGGAACATGGGACAATGCACCTTGCTATTCACCATGGACAACTTGCTTTATAACTTGGGATGGGGAAATTCTGCCATGCTGCCATTTTTGGGATGGGCAAATAAGCTATGGCAATCTTTTTAATGGAAATTTCAATGAATTATGGAACAGCAAGACAGCAAGAAATTTCAGAAAAAATTGTGTAAAAGGAAAAAGAAATACTCTCTGTGCAAGATGTGGAAATCAAAACAGTGAAAGCTACAAAAAGTTCTGCATGATAACAAAAATTCTGCCTGTTCTGAAAAATTTCAGCGACAGAAGTTATAAATAAATCAAAAAATTATTTTAATTAAGTTTATCTAAAATTAGCACCAAAATATCTTCTTGCATATAATTGAATTTATTAAATATAACATTAATCTAAATTTAATTTTTATTTTTTATATGTATTAATTACCCAAGTTATAAACATATTTTGTTATTCTTTGCGCAACTGCCTCATTTGCGTATTCAGAAGGATGCCCCTTGTCTTCTGAGAAGACAGGATAGCCTGATTCTGAAACAAGGTGCATTGAATACGGGACATCTGTGATGCAACGCAATCCATTTCTTTGGCAGAAATTTCCTGCATAATTTGAGTAATTTGTATCATTATACTCATAAAATACAAGAAGAAGCGTCTTGTTTTCATTCTTAACTTGCTGATTAAATTTCACAAGCATTTCTCCGCTTGTGTTGAAGACATCCAAACCATGAGGATTGCTTCTGTTTTTATTCTTGATTTGGTCTATTGTTCCTGTAACAGCTGCCCAAATCCAGGCAATTGCTGAAGATTTTTCCTTTATTTTCCAGAATGTCTCTTTTAAAAATGAGCCAGAATAAGGAACAAGATGGCGGTAGAAATCGTCTTCAATAATAATCATTATTACTGTTCCTGAATTAAATAAATTTTTATGAAAATTATAACTTGAAATCATGTGCTCAATGCCAAACCCGCCATTTCCGTAATTTATTGAAACAGAATCTGAAAATTCTTTCTGAAAATAGCTTGGAATTGTTTCATTTTCTTTTCTTTCCCAGCCAAAAGTGAAAGAGTCTCCGAGAAAAATAAATTTTCTTGTTTCATTGATTGTGGAAAGATTTATATCTTCTCCTCTTGCTCCAATATTATTTATTCTTGCATGAGGAATTCGAAGCATATAACTATACCATCCATACTGATTTGGCTTGAACTGAAACAAGCCATCTGGCTCTACTTTTACAATAAGCCTGTTTCCTACAACTAATCTTGCAATCAGCTCAAGAATAAGAAATAAAATAAGAAGAATAATTAAAAAAACAATTACCGAGAACAACTTGCTTTTAGTCTTTTGCGTATTTTTCACTGTCCCACTCATCTCCAAGATTATCGCTTCTTTTTATTAAAAACTTATCTATTATCAAGTAATCTATGCCTGTTCCCATCATGCATTTATAAGCATCATAAGGAGAGCAGACAATCGGCTCGCCTCTTATATTAAAAGAAGTGTTTATTAATATTGGAACTCTTGACAATTTTCCAAATTCTTTTATTAGTGAATAGTAAAGCGGATTCTGGAATTTTCTTATTGTCTGCAATCTTCCTGAGCCGTCAACATGAGTTACAGACGGAATCATTTTATGAAATCTCTTTTTTATTGGATATACTAGAAGCATAAAGTCTGTTGGAAGCGGAATTGGCTTGTCACAATCAAAATATTTTAATGCGTCGTCTATGCAGACAACAGGAGCAAATGGGCGGAATTTTTCCCTGTGCTTGACTTTTAGATTAAGAATTTCCTTCATTTCAGGATTGCATGGATTAGACAGAATGCTCCTGTTTCCCAGGGCTCTCGGGCCCCATTCCATTCTTCCGTGAAACCAGCCAATAACATTATTATTCAAAATCAAGTCAACACATGTTTTCACAAGCTCTTTATCATCTTTAAATCTAGAATATTTGATATTATTTGTGTCAAGAAATTTTTTTATTTCTTCTTCTGAATAGCCCGGGCCAAGATAAGCATCTGTCAAGACAAAATTTCTTTTTTTGTTGAAAACAGCATGATAAATATAAGAAGCCACGCCAATGCTTGTTCCTCCGTCTCCAGGGTCTGGCTGAGACCAGACATTCTTAAATCCTGTATTTTTGAGAATTTTTCCATTATATACACTATTCAAAGCAACTCCGCCGCCAAGAACAATATTTTTTTGTTTTGTTTCTTTTCTAATATGAATAAGAATTTTTGTAAGAATTTCTTCTGTTATCATCTGAAGGGCAGCAGCAATATCCTTATGCCTTTGAGTAATTTCAGATTCGGGCTTTCTAACTCTTCCATCCAGAAGCATGCATAATTTTTGTGAAGGCATTCTGTCAGAATAATGATATTTGAAATAAGACATATCCATTCTGAAACTTCCATCTTCCTTGATATCAATAATTTTTTTTATTTTCTCATAGTAAGGATTTGTCTTGCTCATATTTCCATATGGAGAAAGCCCCATAACTTTATACTCGGAATTATTGACTGTAAAGCCAAGATAAGCGGTTATTGTTGAATATAGCAAGCCAAGAGAGCTTGGAAATTTTATTTCTTTCATTAATTCTATTTTATTTTCCTTTCCTTTTCCGTAAGCTGTTGTTGTCCACTCTCCAACACCATCTACTGTGAGAATTGCTGCTTGCTTAAATGGAGAAATAAAGAAATTTGCAGCATGGGCAAGATGGTGAGGGATAAAAAGAACATCTCCTTTATATTTTATTTCTTTTTTCAAAATTTTTATAATTCTTAATCTCTCATTAACCCATGAAGGAGTTGAAGAAATAAATGTTTTGAGACTTGATGGAAATGAAGAAATGTGCTGAAACAAGACTCTTTCAAATTTGAGGAATGGCTTTTCATAAAAGCCAACATAATCTATGTCTTTTATTGTTATTTTCTGGCTTTCAAGAAGATATTTTATTGAATTTATTGGGAAATTTATGTCGTGCTTTTTTCTTGTAAATCTTTCTTCCTGTGCTGCTGCCACAATCTTGCCGTCTTTTAACAATGCTGCTGAGGCATCATGATAATAACAGCTTATTCCGAGAATATACATTTTAAAACTGCCTGTAGCATTCCTCCTTTTTCTGATTTTTTAAGTTCAAGTCTTTCCAGTAAGTCTTGACATTTTCTGGCTTTGTCTCAAGAAATTTTTTTCTGAATATTTTTGAAAATAAAAAAGTTAATCCAACCCCTATCAAATAAACAAGAAGCAAGAGAATTGAATTTACAATTATGCTTATTGTTGTCCCGAAATTTTTCATTCCATTTTTAAATCCCGCATAAAATTGGTTCATTTTTTTAGTTTTTTATTTTAATATTTTTTTAAGTATGTTTCCTAAGATGACTATAAGAATTGTAATAATTGCTATGTCAATATAAGTCCAGGAATCAGGAAGCTTGTTTAGAAGCTTGAGAATTATGAACAATATTGTTGTGAAAATTAAGTAGCTGAATAAATATCCGAGCTTTTGTGCTATTTTTTTGCTTTTATTTGATTTTTCAAATTTCATAATATTTTATCTTCTAAGGGTATAAATATTCTACTATGCTATAATATAATTGTTATATCCTCCATTAAAATTTTATAAGATTAAATTTACCATAAAGAGTATATAAAGGGGGAAAGAACACTGCTTTGGCTTATAATTATTAAAACTCCTATTAAAGCTATTAAGATTATTATGAATATGAGCCACCATTTTTTTCTGACTTTAAAATAATCCCAAAATTCACCTATAAGCGATTTGTTTCCCATGATTTTTGTAGTATTGATGAATTTATAAATTTTAGCATTTTTAAAATGCACCTGAAAGTTAAAATGCACCTGAAAGGATTTGACGCCCTCGACAGGATTTGAACCTGTAACCTTGAGCTTAGGATGCTCCTGCGCTATCCGATTGCGCCACGAGGGCATGATAATCTTAAAAAATTAATATATATAAGAGTTTGTAATACGAATTAATGAGAAATAAATATAATTTTGTTAATAATCCTAAAAACATTAGTGAACCTCCACACAAAAAGTTTTCACTTTATAATATAAAAGTTAAAACACAAAAGTGAAGACTTTTTCAGCAAGCTTCAAGTTAAATATAAACCTCTGTTAATAAGTTTAATACACCAATTTATATATTTTTTAACTTAATTTTTCTGACATTATAGGCACATTATTTAATTTATAATTAATTCATGTTTATTTTTTAACTTAATTTTTCTGACATTATAGGCACATTATTTAATTTATAATTAATTCATGTTTATTTTTTAACTTAATTTATAATGTTTAACTTAATTATGGTGATATTGATTAATAGAGTTTTCATTGCGATTAATTTAATTAACAATTTAATTCTCGAGTAAATAATAATAAAATTTGTTTCCTTGGTTTATTCTAGTAATCTGCAGGATATAATGATTAATTAAAAGTTGAGAGCGATATTATTAGTTGTTAGTTATTATTAGCAGTTTGATTATTTTCTCCAGAACCAAAATCTTTTTTTTACTTGTTTGTGTTTTGGCTTTAGAAACAAGACTTGAAGATTATATGCCTGGGCTGTTTTTGCCTGAACCAGATCAGCTGTTATTAAAATTGCCTTGTTTTTTCTTGCTATCTCGCGAATTAAAGCATCTATTTCTCCGCCTCTAGCATACTTAATCTGCATTTCGCTTGGACGGGTGCCTTCAAAGAAAATTTTAATTGGAAATTTGTGTTTAAGTTTATGAAAACTAGATATTTCTTCTAATCCAAGAAAACCTTCTTCTCTGCCTTTGTTGGCAAGATTTTCAAGCTCTGCCATTACTGCATTTGGAATAATTATTTTTCCTGAAATTCCTTTTTTTATCATGGCTGAAACAAACTTGTTTATTATTGCAGATGTGTCTGCAACATAATTTCTTTTTTCTTTTGAAAATTTACTTGAAAGAGTTCTTCTTGCTTTTCTCTTGAATTTCTGAGATGTTATTTTTTTTCTGAATACTAACATGTTATTATGTATTATTTTGGTTATTTAAATTATTTTGTTTTTTTATTTCTACTAAACTCTATTGATGCGGGCTTTCTCGCTGATGCTGTGAAGCTCCTCTTGTCAGAAATCTTTTATGGATTTCTGAACACCCAGAAAATCATTCTGAGATTTTCTTGGCTGCGGAGTTTGTAGATGCGGGAGAGAGGAATCGAACCTCTGCAGGCACTAAGCCAAGGCGTTTCTTATTATAAATCTTGAGCGCCTCCCGTTTGACCGCTCCGGCACTCCCGCTTACATAAGAAAGAAACATAAGTTTTATAAACCTTATTTAATGCCTAATTTCAGACGGCCATAGTAATCAGGCACACCTGATCCCGTTCCGAACTCAGAAGTTAAGCTGGTTACGTTTCCAGCAGTACTCTCCCAACAGAGGGGAAACTGGAAAGCTGTCACCTAATTTCTAAAGATTTAAATTAATGATTATTTTTGTTTTATTATGAAACAAATAAACAAAACAGAAGCAATTGAAAAAATTGAGAATTTTTTCAAAGAAAAGCATGAAAAAGAAAAAGTGAGGAAAATAAAGAAACTTGCAATGTCACATCAAATCAAACTAAGAGAAAAAAGAAAAAAATTCTGCAAAAAGTGTTTCTCGATGAACTTGAGAGTTTTAAGTGTAAAAAATAAAATCAAGAAAGTAAAATGCGAGGATTGTGGAAGTTTGATGAGGTGGAAGATTGAATAACTTTTTCTGTTATCAGCTGTAACTTTAATCTTTTAATTGTTTTATTATATATTATTTAATTAATTTAATAATATTGAACAAGATTAAGATTAGCTAATTAATTGAGAATTAATTATAGAAAATTAAGATTTCTTGAACTTGGAAACTTCTTCAATCAAATCAACATGGCTTAGAAATAATGCACGGCAGCAGTATCTTTCAAGTCCAAGCTCATCTAAAACTTTTTTGGGCTCTTCTCCATCTGCTACCCGCTTCTTGTAATCGCTCCATAAATGAGCAAGCGGCTTTCCACATGAAAAACATCTTACAGGAATAATAATTTTATCCTTCTATAACAATAATAAATGTTATTATGTTTATTTAATATTAATTGTCAGAAAAAAAGGTTTATAAAGGTTGTTATTATGCTAATTTAAGAGGTGTTCGCGCCTCAGAGCGTTTTCTGAGATGATTAACATGGAACAAGAATATCATACCCCCAACGATGTAGTGGGAGTAGGACATTGGATTGAGAATTATCTTGGTTTAGCATCACTAATGCTGGAGGAAGGCAGAGCTGATGAGGCAAAACAGCAAAAAGAGAGAATGTTACAGGGATTAAGGGGACTAGACAAAACCACTTTAGTTGAAAGGTGTATTATACTTGCTGAACAATCAGAAGTTAGCACTATGGGAGTTAATAAATTAAGAAAGGATTATCAAGCATTACCTGAAATAAGATTAAATGACGCAGAAATAGAAAAAGTACTTAAAAGGATAAGAGGAGAATTATAAAAATGAAACAAGAAAGCATAATAAAACTTGAAAATGTATGCAAGAACTTTGAAATGGGAGAAGAAAAAGTGAGAGCTGTTTGTGATGCCAATCTTGAGGTTAAGAAAGGAGATTTTGTGGCTATTACCGGGCCTTCTGGCTCTGGAAAGAGCACAATGATGAATTTAGTTGGGGCTTTGGATTTGGCAAGCAAGGGAGATATTTTTCTTGATGGCATGAATATTGAGCATCTTCCAGAATCTGAATTAGCTCAGATAAGAGGAAGAAAAATTGGATTTGTTTTTCAGACATTTAACCTGATTCCTACTTTAACAGCTCTAGAAAATGTTGCTCTTCCAATGATGTTTCAAAACGTGGAAAAATCAGAGAGAGAAGAAAGAGCTCGTGAGTTACTTGAAAAAGTCAAGCTTGGACATAGATTAAATCATCTTCCTGGAGAATTGTCAGGAGGAGAGAGGCAGAGGGTTGCGATTGCTCGGGCTTTGGCAAACAATCCTGAAGTCATACTTGCAGATGAGCCTACTGGAAATCTTGACTCGAGAACAGGAGAGGAAATTCTGGAAATGTTTATTAACTTAAACAAGGAAGGCAAAACAGTCATAATGGTTACTCATGATGCTAATCTTGCTAAGAGGGCAAATCACATTGTGAAATTGAAGGATGGGAGAATTGAAAGATGAGCAGAGAGCAAATTTATGGAGAAATTTATGCAGAAAAAATTACAGAGGGAGATAATACTAAAGTTAATATATATGTAGGTACAAGCAATTTTCCTTTTCTTATATTGCAAAATATGGAAGAAATTAGGCGCATGAGAAGTTTTTTAGATCATATTGTTCATGAAGATGCTTTAGAAGCTTGTAGAAGAACAAAGGCAGGAAGTGGAAGATGAAAAATAAAATCTTAATTCCAGTAATCCTATTAGCAGTTATAATCACAAGTTTCAGCCTGGCATCAGCATTGTCAATTTCTCAGGTTTCAAGTTATCCTGATGAGATACAGCCAGGAGGAAAATCTTCTGTAACTTTGACAATTGAAAATAAAGGAGACAGAGCAGAAGAAATATCTGTAAGCTTGAACTTAAACGGAGCAAGCATACAGCTTGCAAGCGGATTGCAGCAAGTGTATGCGCCTGTTCCATTTTCTCCGTATCAATCTTCAAGTACCCAGAGTATTGAGAGGATAAATAAAGACAAGACACAAGATGTTAGTTTTGATTTGATTGCAAATTCTGATGCTGATTCTGGAATTTATAAAATTCCTGTTGATATCTCATATAAAGTTGACAATGCGAGCAAGAAAGATTCTGGAGTTATAAGCTTAATTGTTAATGCAAAGCCAAAGCTTTCTGTTTCTTCTGATAATTCTGGAGTAATCAAAGGGCAAAGCAATGATGTTAACATTAAGATTGTAAATTCTGGATTGGGAGATGCTAAGTTTTTGAGTGTCAAAGTAGAAGGAATAAGCAATGCAAGGATAATTGGCGCAGATAATTTTTACATTGGAAACTTGAATAATGATGATTTTGATTCAGTAAAATTAAGCTTATTCCCTGTCTCTGGCTCAGCAAACTCAATAAATATTCCTTTAATAATTTTATATAAAGATTCAAGAAATAAAGATTATGCAGAAAGCTTTAATTTGCAAGTTAAATCTTATACGCTGCAAGAAGCAATTAATGCTGGCTTGATTCAGAAAAGCTATACATCAATAATTGTTCTTATTGTTGTAATTTTAATTGTCGCTTATATTGTTTACAGAATTATAAGAGGAATTTTAAGAAGAAGGAAGAAAAACCAGGAGATGTAATCTCCCATGAGTTCTAAATTAAATTACTGGAGAAAAACATGAAACAGTATATCTCTTTATCTATCTCAAATCTTAGAAGAAGAAAGCTTAGAGCATGGCTCACCATGCTCGGGATATTTATCGGGATTGCGGCTGTTGTTTCATTAATAAGTTTGGGAGAAGGATTAAAAACAGCTGTAACAGGACAGTTTGGCTCGCTGTCAGCTGATGTCTTAACTGTGCAGAATGCAGGAACTGGCTTTGGCCCTCCTGGAAGCACTGTTATAAAAAAATTAACAAGCCATGATTTAAACTTGATTGAGAAAGTTCAGGGTATTTCAGAAGTAATTCCAAGATTAATAAGAATTGCGAGAATTGAGTATAATAAAGCAGTTAATTTTAACTATGTTGCAAGTATGCCTGAAAACCAGAAACAAATTGATTTAATTTATAATTCTCTTGATTTAAGAACACAAGATGGAAGATTGCTTAAAGAAGGGGATAAGGGAAAGGTTGTTCTTGGAAGCTCTTTTACAGGAAATTCATTTGACAAGAAAATTCGGGTTGGCTCTGCATTAAATATTCAGGGAAAGGATTTTGAAGTTGTAGGAATTTTAAAGCCAGCTAGTTCTTTTCAAGTTAATTTGGCAATTTTGATGATGGAAGATGACATGAAAAGTCTTCTTGGAATTGGGGATGAGATTGACATAATTATGATAAAAACTGATAATGTGGAAGTTACAGAACAAGTTGCAGCAAGAATTGAGCAGAAATTAAGAAAAGACAGAAATGAAAAAATCGGGGAAGAAGATTTTTCTGTTCTAACTCCGCTTCAGGCAATTTCTTCAATAAATACTGTTCTTGATGTTATTAATATTGTTGTTAGCGGAATTGCTGCTATTTCTCTGCTTGTTGGTGGAATTGGAATTATGAATACTATGTATACAAGTGTTCTTGAGAGAACTAAGGAAATAGGGGCAATGAAAGCAATTGGAGCCAGAAATTCTGATATACTCAAGATATTTTTGATTGAATCTGGATTGCTTGGACTTGTAGGAGGAATTATTGGTGCTGGGATTGGACTGGGGTTTGCATTTCTTGTTTCATTTATTGCTAATTCTGCATTTCAATCAAGTATAATTAATGTTTCTGTATCTTATACTCTTTTAATTGGAGCAGTATCCTTTTCTTTCCTGATTGGAATTTTTGCAGGATTATTGCCTGCTTATCAAGCTTCAAAATTAAATCCAGTTGAGGCTTTGCGAGCATGAAAGTTATATTTTACGAAAGCCCATTTTATCATGTAAGATCTAAATATGAAGAAGCACGAGAAGCATTGATTAAGTTAGGAGTAGAAGATATTCGGGTAGCAAGAATGACTGAAGAAGTTGATAGAGTATTATCTTTAGATAAAATTAATTTTGTATTAGTTCATTTTGATGGAAAAGCCATAGCTTTACAAGAATTGATAAGAAATCATCCTGAAGTAAGATTTTTTGCTTATAGTGCATTTACAGAAGAAAAAGGAATCCAAGGGAGTATTGGAGAGCTCATTGAAACATCTATCATGGAAACCGGGGTTGAAGGAATAATAAGAAATTTTGAGCAAGATTTGTCAAGAGTTGTCCATAATCTACGAGGCGAGGAGAGAAGATGATAAAATTAAATTACAGACAAATCACACGAACCCAAACCTGCGGGTTTGGGCGCACATCTGCAGATGTGCGGTGTGATTTGTAAGATATTTGAAGATGATAGCAGATTATTTTTTATATTCTGTCAAGAATTTAAGAAAAAGAAAACTTAGAAGCTGGCTCACAATTTCAGGAATTTTTATAGCAATTGCAACTATTTTCCTGCTTCTTGGCTTGAGCCTGGGATTAAGCAATGCTATAAATGAACAGTTTAAGATTCTTGGAAGCGACAAATTTTTCATAATGCCAAAAGGAATGGCTGGTGCTCCTGGAAGCGGTGGAGCAGTTGAATTGACAACAGATGATGTTAATGTTATAAGCAAAATTTCAGGAGTAAAAGCAACAAGCTATCTTCTTGCAGGAAACGCAAAACTTGAGTTTAACTTGAGAACAAGATATTATCTTGTGGCTGCTTTTCCAAAAGAAAATGTAAACCTGTTTTTTGAAGCAGGAGGATTGAAAATAGAAGATGGGAAACCTGTTGAAAAAGCAAAAAAAATGGAAGTAGCATTGGGAAATTTGTATAAGACAGGAAACTTGTTCGGAAAGCCGATTAATATTGGAGACACAATAAAAATAAATGGTGTTGAAGTAAAAATTATAAGCATACTTGCTACAGTCGGAAATCCTTCTGATGACCAGAATATTTACATGTTTCTTGACACATATGAAGAAATTTTTGGAAAAACAAATAGAGTTGACACAATTTATGTCCAGATTCAGCCAGGAGAAAACATCAAAGATATTGCAGATAAAGCAAAAACAAAATTGCTCAAGTTTAGAGGATTGACAGAGAAGACAAGAGATTTTGAAATACTAACTCCTGAAGAATTATTGGCAAGCTTTTCAGTTATCTTGAATATAATTACAGCTTTTCTTGTTGGAATAGGAGCTATTTCTCTGCTTGTAGGAGGAATTGGAATTATGAACACAATGTATACAAGTGTTTTGGAGAGAACAAATGAGATTGGGACAATGAAGGCAGTTGGAGCCAGAAATTCTGATATACTCAAGATATTCTTGATTGAATCTGGATTGCTTGGATTAGTTGGAGGGATAATAGGAATTTTGATTGGTTATATTGGAGGAAAATTAGTTGAAATTATCGCAGCTCCGTATACAGGAACTTTATTACAAGTATATTTTCCATGGTATCTTACTCTCTCTGTTCTTGCCTTCTCATTTTTAATTGGAAGCTTGTCAGGAATTCTGCCTTCATATCGGGCTTCAAAGCTGAAGCCAGTTGATGCTCTGAGGTATGAGTAAAATGACTGCTATAAATAGATTAGAATATTTATCAGAAGCACTTGGAATTGCATCAGATTTTATTGAAAAAATACTGGCATAGAATTAACTTGGGCTGAAAAAGCAGGATTAAGAATGTATATTGACAAATTTGAGGAAGTAAATCTGAAGATAGGTGATAGCGCAATTCATTACTTTATGAGTGATTGTTTTGGAATGGATTGGGTTATGGCGGGAAGTACTGATATATGTATTGGCAGGGGTGTGGATAATGAAACATGGATTAAGTTCAGCATGAATTTTATTGGAACTCCTGAATTCAAGCAGTACTGCAGAAATCATGTACAGCAGTGGAGAGATGAGAGAGAATTAATTTAGGTTTTATTTTAATAATTTGGGATTGATTTTTAAAACACTAATAATATATTCTTTTATTTCCCTGCTTTTGTGAGAATTTAAGCTGATATGCTTTTCTCCTGTTGAAATTTTTAGATAAACTAATTCCAAATTTGCAAGTTCTTTGGCTGCTTTTTCTGAATCTTTTATACTTGCATTATCCATTAGATGAAATAAATTTCTTAAAGGAGTATGAGCCCCTCCCCATTTTCCTTTTCTATACAGCTTATATAAAAGTTGAGCTTTTAGTTCTTCATAACTTGCCATTTTCATTTCTTTTCTTGTCAAAAGAAAACATTCTTTATATACATTGGGATGCAATGTAAATTAAACACTTTTTTAATAAATTAAATACAAAAATAGAAAGATTTAAATATGCTTATGTTTTATAGTACATATGGGAACCCGCAATACTGAAGAATCATTTTTTTTGCAGTATTTGGGAGATAATCCTAAGATGAGAATCTTAGATTTTCTTATGGATAACTTTGCTTTGGATTTTTCCTTGCCTCAAATAGCAAAAGGCAGCAAAACAGCCTACACTACTTTGATAGATTTATTGCCTAAATTAATAAAACAAGAAATAATAATTGAAACCAGAAAAATAGGAAAGAGCAAGCTTTACAAAATTAATTTAGACAGCTCAATTGTAAAATCATTAATGGCTATAGATTTAAAATTATCTGAATCTTGCATCCCTCAAAACAAAATTATGGCTTAGTTTCATAAACTTTAAAATAGCCAAATACATTAATAAAACATGAACATAGCAAAAAGAGCTCTTATTGATGCAATTTCAACAACATTATACATAATTCTTGTTGCATCATTTATGTTTTATCTTCAGACCAGCATGCCAAAAGCTCCAGATAATGTTTTGATTCCAATTGCAATGCTCTTATTGTTTGTATTTTCAGCTGGATTAACTGGGGCTTTAGTTTTTGGAAAGCCCATCATGCTTTATTTTGACGGAAAGAAAAAAGAAGCAGTTTTATTAATTGCATACACTTTAGGAATTTTATTTATTATAACTTTAATTGTATTTATTTTTCTTCTGGCTTATTTTAGTCCGGCTTTTTAACGATTGCAAAAAATATACAAATATTTATAAACTAAAAAGTAAAATTAAATAGATAAGGAGAAAAAAGTGAAATAAAAAATGGGGAAATGTGTATATTGCAAATGTGAAATTAATGATGAAAGAGCAGTTGATGTTTGTGATAAGTGTGGATTGAAAGTTTGGGGAGAAAGGATGTTCAAGGCGATAATTGATAATATGGGGCAGGCAAAGGAAAAGGGAAACTTGATGCAGGGTTCAATAAGCATGGAATTTGAAAAAGGAAAAGAAATTCTTTAATTTTTGTTTAACACAAGATTTAAAAACTGATTTTACTCTTGGCTAAAGATAACAAAACATGGCAAACGGAAAGATATTTTTATCCGGGTTTGAACTGGAAGAAGCTGAGAAGGCTATTGTTGGGAATATAATCAACAATTATAAGCATAAGATAGACGAAAGAGCAGAGTATGAATATATCAAGCTGAGATTGAAAAAAAGCAGAAGAGGAAAGGCTTTTCTGCATGAAGTCAAAGGAAGCTTGAAAAAAGACAATAAAATATTAAACTCAAAATCAACAGATTATAATCTGTTTGCGGCAACAGCAGAAGTCATGGAAAATTTAATGAATGAGATGATACATAAAATGAGAACAAGGAGGCAGAAGTAAAGGAAATTTAAGATGAATAAAAGAAAACAAGAAAGAGAAAAAGGAAAGATAAGATTAAGCATATATTTTCAAGAACTTGGAGAAGGAGACAGGGTTGCAATAGTAAGAGAGCACAGCATTATTACAGGCTTTCCAAAAAGAATGCAGGGGAAGACAGGGGTAGTGGAAAGCAGAAGAGGAAAGGCTTATATAGTAAAAATAAAAGACAATAAACAGGAGAAAAGATATATAATTCCTGCTATACATTTAAAAAAGATAAAATAAATAAAATATAAGCAAGATAAGAAAATGATATAAAGATAAAAAATAAATTCAAAAAATGAAAAAACCAAAACAATTAGAATTTGAGTTCATGAAGGAAAAAAGAAACTGGCCAGTTATGATTGCTGCAGGAGTCGTGACATTAGGATTTTATGGTTTGCTTTTGTATTCTATAACATCTGCTCTAAATAGTGAAAACAATATCGTGAAAAATATCACAGCTGCAACATTACCTATTTTGGTTTTTGGTGGAGCAATCGCACCTTATTATTTTGGTTATGCAATTGATAGAGTATCTGATACCATCAGAGAAAGAAATAAAAATTTAGCTAAATTAATTTAAAATGATAAAAGAAACAAAGGCATTAGGCATGGCAGAAGTAAGCGAGTACCTGGAGGAAGGCGAACTGAAAGCATCTATTAAAAGATTTATAAAATTAAAGCCGAGCGAGGCAAAGAAGATGAGGGAAGAAATAGAAAAACTCGGAAATATAAAAATCAAAGAAGAGCATACAGCAAAGATTATTGACTTGCTGCCTGAAGATGCCCAGGATTTGGCAAAAATATTTACAGAGACAAGCTTAGATGAGAATGAAAACTCAAGTATACTTGAAATTGTTAAAAAATACAAATAAGAAACATGGAGAAAGAAGAATACGCGATTGTGCTAGATTATTTGCCATATGGATATCCGTTGGAAGGAAAGATGATGCCTATAGCCCAAGCTATAGGCTTGAATAATTTTACGCTTCTTCAGCTTGTTCCGAGAAGAGGAATTAAACTTGAGTTAAAAGAAAAAGTTTATATTGGGGAAGGAAAAAGAGACAGGATATACTATATTCTAGGAAGACTTCCACAGGAAAAATTAACTGAAACAGCAAAAATTCAGCTGCAGGAATATATCAACCAGACAATCTCTGAAAATGAGAAAAGATTTGTTGATTTTTTCAACAAAGCAGAGCCCGTAAACACAAGACTGCATCAGCTTGAGCTGCTTCCGGGTTTTGGAAAGAAGCACATGCAGGAAATTTTAAAAGCAAGAGAAGAGAAAGCATTCTCAAGTTTTGAAGAAATAAAACAAAGAATTCCAAGCCTGCCTGACCCAAAAAAAGCTGTTGAAAAAAGATTAATTGAAGAACTGACACATGCAGAGAGGCATAGTTTATTTGTAAATTAAATCAGTATTTCGCAAGGATGAAAAAATGATAAAACAAAATAAAAAATATACGCAAATAAATTTGCAAAATAAAAATTAAAATGATAAAACCAGAACATCAGGAAAAAGAAGAGAAAATAATCAGAATTCTGTCTACTGATGTTCCTGGAAACAAGCAGGTGTATGCTGGCCTGACAAGAATAAAAGGAGTTTCGTGGAGCCTGTCAAATGCAGTATGCCACGTGCTTGGGATAAGCAAAGAAAGAAAAATTGTTTCTTTAAACGAGCAGGAAATAAAAAAAATTTCAGAATTCATCAAAAACCCAAAACTTCCTGATTTTATGCTGAACAGAAGAAAAGATTTTGAGGCAGGTAAAAGTCTGCATTTAATTGGAAGTGACTTAGATTTGATAAAAGAATTTGATATAAAAAGACTAAAGAAAATCAGAAGTTATCGGGGATTAAGGCATGCTCTTGGACAGCCTGTAAGAGGGCAGAGAACAAGAAGCCATTTCAGGACAAGAGGAAAGAAAAAAGCTGTTGGAGTTATGAATAAGCCAAAGGCGGGGAAAAAACAATAAAAATTTAAGATGATACGAAAACATAAAAGATATTCAAGACCAAGAAAGCTTTATGACAAGGCAAGAATAGAAAATGAAAATTTGCTCCTGAAAAGATATGGATTAAAAAGCAAGAGAGAAATCTGGAAAGCAGAAGCTGCAGTTGACAGAATACGAAAACAGGCAAAATCACTTATCACTTCAAGCAAAGAAGAGCAGGAGAAGCTATTTGAAAAACTGAGAAAAATTGGATTTGATATAAAGAATACTGCTGATGCTCTTGCATTAAACAAAGAAAACTGGCTGAAAAGAAGGCTTCAGAGCCTGGTTGTAGAAAAAAAACTTGCAAGAACTCCAAAAGAAGCAAGACAGCTTATAGCCCATAAGCACATATCAATTGGCGGGAAGAGAATAAATATCCCTTCTTATATTGTGCCTGTTGATGAGGAAGACAAAATTGAAATTAAAACAGTAAGAAAAATAAGCGAAAAAAATACGGAGAAAAATTAATATGCCAGGAAATGAACAACAGACTGCTGCTGAATTAAACAGGCTTGAGGAGAAAAATTCTGCAAAAAAGGAAAAGAAAAAAAGCGAGGAAGCCACAGGAATTGTTTATATCTCAACATCATTTAATAATACAATTGTCCACATAACTGACTTGTCTGGAAATACTGTTGCAAGAATTTCCGGGGGGCAGATAACAAAGCATGACAGATTGAAGGCAAATCCGACTGTCGCGATGTTTGTTGCAAAGAGGGCTGCTGAGATTTCCAAAGAAGCAGGAATAACAAGCCTGTATGTAAGAATAAAAGCTGCTACTGGCTCTCCGGCACTTGGACCAGGAGCGCATGCTGCTGTCAAATCATTGTCAAGAGAGGGAATAAAAGTGATAAGCATTGTTGATACAACAAAAGTTCCAAGAGGCGGGCCTAAGAAAAAAGGCGGGAAAAGAGGAAGAAGAGTTTGATTAGGTTTATAAATAAATATTGATAATAAATTAAGAGATAAAAATAACAACATGAAATTAACAAAAAGACAGCAAGAATTAGCAGATTTAATTGAATTATTGAGAAAAGCAGAAGATGCTGTTGATATTAAAGATGAAGAGCAGGCAAATTTAACATTTAGTATTGCTTATAAAGAATTTAGTATTCAGATTAGAGGGATAAAAACAGCAAGACAAAAAGAAAACCCGAGTTATAGATGGGGGAATAGATTGATAGAATGTGCAGATCAAATATATTTTGAATTTAAGGAAAAACATGCATGGAGGAGGCAGGAATTAGTAGCATAAAATGAAGATAATACAAAAAGACAAGGAAAAAGCAGTATTTATATCTGAAATAGATGAATCTTTAGCAAATGCCATAAGAAGAAGCGCGAACGAGATAGGAATTCTTGCTGTTGATGAAGTTGAAATATCAAAAAATGATTCTGTTTTGTATGATGAGATAATCGCGCACAGAATCGGCCTGATTCCTTTAAAAAATGAAAAATTAAAATTAAGAGAGGATTGCGACTGCAAGGGAAAGGGATGCATGAAGTGCATGATTCAGCTGAAGCTTTCTGCTAAAGGGCCTGGAACAGTTTATTCAAAAGATTTGAAGGGAAAAGCAGAAGCTGTTTATGAGAAAATTCCTATTGTTATTTTGCAGGATGGGCAGGAGCTTGAACTTGTTGCTTTTGCAAGATTGGGAAAGGGGATTGAACATGCCAAATTTTCTCCTGGGCTTGTATATTACAGAAATTTTGCTGATATTGAGATTAAAAACTGTAATGGGTGCAAGGAGTGTGTTGAAGCATGCCCTCTTGGGCTGATTAAGCTTGAGAAAAAGCCAGAAATTGAAAATATATGGAAGTGCGATTTGTGCGAGGCTTGTGTTGAAATATGCAGGAAAAAAGGAAATGATTCTATTACAATAAAACCTTCAAGCGAGATTGTGTTTTTCATTGAGTCATGGGGGATGATTGAGGCAAAGGAAATACTTTCAGAAGCTGTTGATGCCATAAAAGAAAATCTGAAAATAATAAGCAAGGCATAAGTTATTTTTTATATTCTACCCCAAATGTGAACCTTTTATCACCTGTATCGTCACCACGTTGAAATTCAAATTCATGGGGGTGTTTAGTTAATTGAAATGCTGTAGGTCCGCTCCATTCTGGGTTAAAAGATCCAAACACGCCAAAATTCTGAGTTGTTATACGAAGATATTCTGCTAATTTTTTTGCCCCAGACAAGCCAAAATTAACTTTGAAGAACTCTCCTCTTGCAATTTCTTTATAATCTTCTTCCACGCCAGGTCCTGCGGGATATTTACAGAATCTTAATTTTCTATCTTTACTGAATCGAACACCTTGAATTTCTTTTCCATCTTTAAGCATTTTTTCTAATTTTTCTGGTTTAATTTTTCTGTCAAATTCACTTTTAGAATCCTGAATAACATAAAACCCCTTATCAGTCATAAAGTTTCTATTAAAGACCCAAAAAAGGAGATAATCAGGCATCCTTTGTATCAAAGGCAAAAGAGCAGGTACGTTATCTCCTACAAGAAGAGATTGTCCTGCACTTATAACTCTCTTCTGAATATTTTTGAAAGTATCTTCATATAATTGAACAGATGCTATTTTAGGGTCATCAATCTTAAATTTCCTTCCTTTTTTTATGGCTTCTCTTAATTGACTCCGAGTTATTGCTTGTATTTTCTTTTCTCTTGGAAGTCTTCCAATAATTGTATAAGGTTCAATTACAAGATGCCCCTCAAAATCAGAACAAGTTTTTTCACAATAATATGCATTTGCTCCTGATTTCCTGCATAATCTTTGTAGCTTTGAATCTTCGTCAATAAATTTTATATCACGTTCATCTATGTCTATTACAAATGGGTGCCCAATACGCCTTGCTTGTACAATAAAATCCTTGCCATTAACTGTTGTAACTAAACTACCATCATTATTTTCGGTGAGTCTAATAAGTTTCATTTTCTTTTCTCCTTGATTTATTTCTTGATAGTAGCAACATATTACCTATATTTAACATTTTTTATTAAAATTTGGGATAAAATAGTAAAATTTATATAGCTAATCCTAATATGTAACAATATGAAACTTGATTTATATGATAGAAAAATTTTGTATTATCTTGACATGAATTCCAGATACACACTTGGAGAACTTGGAAAGTTAGTTAGGCTTTCAAAAAATGCGATTAGCCATAGAATAAAAAATCTTGTGAAAGAGGGAATAATCAGAAAATTCTACTCAGTAATTAATACCCAAAAGCTGGGATATTCTTATTTCAAGGTTTATTTTAAACTGCAAAATACAAATGAAAAATCAGAAAAAGAAATAATAGATTATATTATAAATAAAATTCCAAGTTTATGGGTAAATTCCTGGGAAGGAAGGTATGATTTAATGGCAGGAATTCTTGCAAAAAATATAGAAGAATTTTATGAAATTCTTAATAGTCTTATAAATAAATTCAGAAAAAATATACAAAGTTATGATATCTTTATTGTTATATCTGCTCCTCATTTCAAAAAAAATTACTTATTAGAACAAAGTAAATCACAAGCGAAAATAGAGGAATTTGGAGGAAAAACAGAGATTATAGAAGTTGATGACATTGACAGAAAAATTTTAAAAGAAATGGCTGAAAACTCAAGAATTCAAATTGTTGAGCTTGTTGAAAAAATAAATTCTACAATAGATATTATAAGATATAGATTAAAAAAGCTGAATGAAAATGAGATTATACAAGGATATAGAATTCTGATTGATTATCCAAAAATCAATTATCAGTTATATAAGGTGTTAATTTCAGCACAAAATTTAGATAAAGAAGCTGAAAAAAAGATAATCGAATATTGCTCCTCTATTCCAAATATAGCAGATATTATAATTAGAGGCATAGGTTCGTGGAATATTGAATTGCAGATAGATGCAAAAAATAGCCAGGAATTCCACAATATTTTCAAGGATTTTAAGAATAAGTTCAATAATCTAATAAAAAGCCATGAAACCTTGTTGATGATTAATGAGTATAAGTTGAATTATTTTCCTTTTTGAATTATGGAAGCAAATACTTAAAAAGGAAATATCTCCATATTCTTATTATGCGGGAGTGCCGGAGCGGTCAAACGGGCATGAGTTTTTTCAAAGAAAAAACTGCCAAGCTAAGGACTGCAAAGGCAGAAACCATGTGGCTTAGTGCCTGCGAAGGTTCAAATCCTTTCTCCCGCATATTCTTGCTATGCCAAAGGCATAGTAATTGGATTTGAACTGAGGAGTGAATTTCGAAGAAAGAGAAACTGGGTTTTGTATGCTGGAATAACTAGAACCCGCCAGAGGTTCTAGGTTCAAATCCTTTCTCCCGCATTTCATCAGAAATGCGCTCAAGTTTACCCGCATTTATATCAAAAAAGTTTATAAACCCTCAAAATATTGAAAAATAACCTGCAAGCTAACGCGTTGAGTAGGAAACTACTTAATTCTCAGCTTGTTAAAATTAAGATGAAAGATAAAATAATGAAATCAAAAGATAGGCAAGAAAAAAATGTCTTGCTAGATAAAATAACAAAATCAAGAACAAAAATAGACAGGCAGGCAGAAAGAAAATTAAATCCAGAATTAGCTGAAACTATAATTTTAACAAAGAAAAATGAAGCCTGGCTTCCAGTAGCTAGTTTGCTTTCTTATCCAAGAAGAAAGCAGATTTCAAAAAATCTTGATGAAATTGATAAAGAAAGCAGGGAAGGAGATACTATTATTGTGCCTGGAAAAGTTTTAGGAAATGGAGAAGTAAGCAAGAAAATAAGAGTTGTTGGAATATCATTTTCAAAAAGCGCAAGGGAAAAGCTTAAAGCCAGGAAGTGCGAGATTGTTTCAATACTTGAGGAAATAAAAGTAAATCCAAAGGCAAACGGGCTGAAAATTTTGAAATAAAAATGGAAAAAACAGAAGAAAAAAATCAGATTGTAATTGACGCAGAAAATGCTATACTTGGAAGGCTGGCAAGTTTTTCTGCGAAACAAGCTTTGCTTGGAAAAAAAGTTATTATTGTAAATTCTGAAAAAGCAGTTGTTTCTGGAAACAGAAAAAGCATAATTCAAGGCTATCTTGAGAAGAGAAAATTCAAGAAAGTCAAGTATCCAAGCATGCCTGAACAAATTTTGAAAAGAACAATAAGAGGAATGCTTTCTTACAAGATGGGAAGAGGAGAAGAAGCTTTTAAAAGAATAAGATGCTATAAGGGAGTTCCAAAAGAGTTTGAGAATGAGAAAAAAATTAAATCAGGAAGAGAAAACAAGGATTTGATGAGCCTTGAAGAGCTCTCTAAAATGCTGAAATAAATATTAAAATGAACGGAAAAATAGGCAAGACATCAGAAATGTAAATTTCTGAATGCACTCAGAAACATAAGGTTTCTGATGAACTAAAAATCATAAATGATTTGTCTTGCTAAATTTAAAGATGAATGAAAAAATTGTGACAAGCGGGAAGAGAAAGAGCGCAGTGGCAAGAGCTGTTATTAAAGAAGGAAGCGGAAAAATTACAATAAACAAGAAGCCTTATCAGCATCTTGAAATTATGAAAAGATTAATGATTGAAGAGCCATTAAGAATTGCCTCTGAAAAGCTTGGGGGCTTGAAATTTGACATTGATATTATGGCAAGAGGCGGAGGGCAGGAGAGCCAGATTGAGGCATCAAGGCTGGCAATCGCACGAGCATTAGTTGAAGCTACAAAAAGCTCTGAATTGAGAAAAGCTTATCTTTTGTATGACAGAAGCATGCTGGTTGCAGACACGAGAAGAAAAGAAGCTTACAAGCCAGGAGATTCCAAGGCAAGGGCTAAGAGGCAAAAAAGCTACCGCTGATTATATTTACTGGGCAAGAAGAGTTCTATTGAAGATGAAAATACCAAGAGAAAGATTAACAGAAATTGCAAGAACTTTTCTGCAAGTTTTAGATAAAGAAAAAGTTAGAGATGTAAGAGATTTGGAAAGATTAGCAGGACAAACAATTCCAATAGATGGAAGAGATTTTGAATATTTTTCTGTTTCCTGGAGGCCTTTTAATTTGGGGACAAGAGCATTAGATGCTAGCTATATTATCCAGCATAAGCCAAATGAAATTGGTGGAGGCATTCCTTTATGCTTAAAAATTAATTGTTCTTTGGGATACTCACAAATTATTGTTAAAACTTTGGCTGAAATAGAAGGGTATCTTGTTTTTAATGAAGACCCTTTTGGAAACAAGGTGCAAATGATGCTTGTAGAGAGCATAGAATTGCAGAAAGCTAGAGAAGAAATTGAGAGATTAACAAGAACATAAGCAATAAACTTTTTACTATAATTTTCTGGTATTATCATGATATTCAAAAAGAGAGTGTATAATGTCCTGACAATTTTAATTTTTCTTATTTTGAATTAATATAAAAAATTATGGATTTTTTTGAGGTAGGCTATATGCTTCTGCTTGAAATTTTTTATTTTGCTTCTTTTGGTGAATATTTCAAGGCTTTTTTCTGCACCAAGAACCTGCGGCAGAATAACATAATCTGCGCCTTTTTCATACATTTCAAGAGCGTCATGGATTTTCTCGGCAGTCAAGGCGATTAATGCATCTGGCTTAATGTTCCTGATGCATCTAATAAGAAGAATATTGTCTTGTTTGTCAGGAATAGTAGATATAAATATCTCTGCATCATTTAGAGGAAGGCTTTGAATAAATTCACGGTTGTTTATATCGCCGTAAATGCATGATATTTTTTTTATTGAAAGAGAGTTTATAACCTCTGGATTAAAATCAACAACAAGCACCCTATCTTTTACTTTCTCTAAAAATTGAAGATAAATGCTCCCCATCCTATGACACCCAAAAATAATTATTTTTTTCTTTCCCGGCGTAATATATTTTATCTCGCGGGAAAATTTTTTGGGTATCAAATCAAATACCTTCCCAAAAATTTTTGAAAATGGCTTGTCAAGCTTTATGGTATAGGGGGTTATTGCTATTGAAATCACTGTTGTAAGAATAATTATGTCAAATGCATTTTGAGGGATAACTCCGAAGTTAAGCGCAGTAAGCATAAGAATAAGGCTGAATTCACTAAGTTGGGCAAATGAAACCCCTATTTTTAGTGATATTCTTGAATTATACCCTTTAAATCTCAGGACTAATGCAGTAATTAATGGCTCAAATATTATAAGAACAAGAAGAAGAAAAAATGTTGGCATAAGCATGCCTCTTGAAATATTTGTAAGAAGCATCCCGACTGAAACAAAAAATATTACTGAAAAAAAGTCCCTTAATGATTTGGTTCTTGTTTCTATCTCAAGTTTATAAGCAGTATTCGCAAAAATTATTCCGGCTATGAATGCGCCAATTGTTATTGAAAAATTCAATAAAGAAGCAAGAATGACTAAAAAGAAAAGAAGAGCAAGAGAAATTATGAATAACAGCTCTGTTGAGGATGCGATTTTTTTCAGTGTTTTTCTTAAAATAAAATAAAGAAAAAATGATATGAGCAGGAGAAAAGCAAGCTTAATTAAAGTCAGAGCAATAAAAGATAAAGTAAATTCTTTTGTAAGAACAGCCAAGCATATTATTGCAATAACATCCTGCACAAGCATTATTCCTATGATAAATCTCGCATGAAGAGTATTAAGCTCATTTTTATCAGCAAGAATCTTTGTTACAACAACCGTGGAACTAAAAGAAATTGCCAGCCCTATCCATACTGCTTCTGAAACGGAAAACTTAAATGCAAGAAGAATAAAAAAGCAGAATAAAGTGACAGAAATAACCTGGATAATTCCTGCAATTGCAGATGTAGAAAAAGATTCTTTCAATTTTTTAAAGCCCATTTCCAGCCCAATAGTAAACAGCAAAAAAGAGATTCCAATTTCTGCAAAGCCATTAATTAAATTTTTATCTGAAATTATGCCCAAAACAAGCGGGCCGAGAATAATTCCTGAAACAACATACGCAAGAATAAAATTTTGTTTGAGGACTTTAGAGAGATACGCAAAAAAAGCTGCAAAAATTATTACCAGAGAAATACTTATTAAAACAGAATGTTCTGTTATGCTCTCTGCATTTCCTGAAAAAAATGAAATAAGCGCATCTATTGCAAACATTTTTTATGTGGTTTTTTCTCCCTTTTCGTTCAAAGTGTCAAGAGGATTCTTTATTGACTTAATTTGCTCCTGGGAAATGTGAGTGTATAATTGTGTTGTGTTTAGTGATGAATGTCCGAGCAATTCCTGAATTATACGAATATCCACCCCTGACTCAAGAAGATGGGTTGCAAAACTATGCCTTAGAGTATGAGGAGTTACTTTCTTGTCAATTCCGGATTTTTTTGTTGTTAATTGAATTATTTTCTGGATATTTCGTGTTGTTAATGGCTTGGCTTTTGAAAATAAATAAACTGCTTCTGGGTTTTTTTCGCAATATTCCTGCAGCTCGCGGCATAAAGATTCTGAGAGCATGAAAATCCTGTCCTTGCTTCCTTTTCCCTTTCTTACCCAGCCTGTCTTATCCTGTAAATTTAAGTCAGCTTTTTTTAAATTTACAAGTTCAGAAACTCTCAATCCTGAGGAATATAATAAAGAGAGCATTAATCTTGATTTGTTTGTTTCTGCTGTATCAAGAAGCTTTTTCACCTCTTCTCTTGACAAAACAGCAGGAAGCTTCTTGTCTTTTTTTGGCAGGGAGATTTTGCTCATCGGCTTGTTGAGAATTGAGAAGAAAAATTTTATTGAACTTGCAGCAAGAGAAATTGTTGATTTTGATTTGCTGTCAAATAATGAAGCAAGATATGACTTGACATCATCTTCTGTCATTTCCTCAACTTTTTTTCCAGAAGAAGCGAGAAATTTTTCAACAAAAAATGTGTAATTTTTTATTGTAAGCTGTGAGAATCCTTTTAATTTGAGTTCTATCTTCAATTTTTCAATCGCCTCTTTGTTTTCCATTTAAAAATTTAATGCGAATTAGTTTATAAATATGATTATACTAGTCAAGAATAATAATTCTTAAAAATTATAGTATTTTATAATAAAAATGGAATACGGGATACAGGTTAAAATTATATTTTTCAGCTTGGCAATATTTTTGCTGTATTTTTTTATATTTTGGATTTTACATGGAAGAATTGGGATGTTGATTTGGACAATAATAGGCATAATTTTCTTTATTTTTATCAGGATTGTAAAAATTATCTAGAAAAAAGATAATAGAAAAAGACAAATATATTGGCTTGGAAAGGATTTTCCAGGGGATAATAAAAGATAAATATATTAACTTGGTTATGCTTGCAGATTTATGGATATAGCACACCCTATAACAAGCTTGAACAGGAAATATGTTCTTACTGTTGCAATAATATAGGTGGTTTTCTGGAGTGTTTTGTATTTTTCAGATTTGATTGGAGTCTATATATATTTGGTTTATGCTGTTTCAGGCTTTTTGATGATTATTGTTGACTGGTATGGAACACAAGAATATCTGCTTGGCTTGGGGGTTGCGTGGACTGCTGGATTCTTGATTTTTTATCTATTCGGAATAATTAATGAGATTTCTGATATGGTTTATGAGATTCCTGGAATTGTGATGATTATTATATCTTTGTATAACTGGGGCGCTGGCACTGATATATCAAGAAAACAAAAAACTCCGATTGAAGACATGGATATTGAGTGGAATTACAGCTCTGGATGATTATATTCAAGAATAATAAAGAATAAATAGTAGTTTTTATATGATATATTATGCTTAAACAGCCTCCAATTGAAGAGAGAGTTAAGCACGCTAAAACTGTATTAAATAGAAGACATGGGATTAAAGTTGAATTTGCTAGAATTGATAATTTAAGTGAGCAGGATTTTGAAACTGCTATTGGATTAGTTATGAAAGATGGGGGTTATAGGGCAATAGTAGAAGCATATCTTGCATATAATGAAACAAGATATAATGTTCTTATGTTTAAAGTAAAAGAATAAAGAAGTTAAGATAATTTATTAATTAATTTTTAAGCATTGTTACTGCAACAAGATTTCTTCCTTCTCCTTTTGTTAAAGCAAAACAATATCTTCCTAATTCTGTGTCTCCATCCTGAAGAGTTGCTGTAACTCTTGCTGAAGGAGATGTCCCCTGTTCAACTAATTCCTCAACAGCTCCATAAGCTCTTGTACGCACTAATCCATCTACAACAATTTCTTTGATTTCTCTGCTGCTTCTCTCGTGTCTTCTAGAATCATGAGTTGCTCTTTGCCTGTATCTAAGAATAACATGATTTGTGATTGAAATTCTCATTTCAGTATTATTGTTTTTTAGATATTTAAATTTTATTGTAATAAGAAGATTTATTAACCTAAATTAATAAATATAAAAATGGCAAGAAACAGAGAAAAAGTGAAATGCAAATGCTGGCATAGATGCGGGGGGTGCGGAGGAGTGTATGGCTTGGGATTTATTGGAGCTTTGATTTATTATATCCAGACTGCAACATCATTTTGGATGGGTGTTCTTGGAATTCTGAAAGCTATAGTCTGGCCTGCTTTTCTTGTCTATGAGCTTTTGAAATTTTTAGCTTAATTATATTATAGTTAATTATTTATATAATTCTTGCCTGAGATTAAGATGAAGAAAAAATGGGTGCAGGAAGTAACAACTGACTCAACTTCGCCTCCTGAGGGAATATTTACAAGAGATGCAGAGACAATAGCAAGAGTTATGGCTAAGAAAGAAGTGAGCCCGAAAGGAATTGGCTCTGCTATAAGAATGATACAATATTTTATCAACAGGGGAGGAAAGGGAATTTCAAAAAAAAGAAGAAAAGAGCTTGAGAAGGCAAAAAGGTTACTGCAAAAAAATTAAAAAAATAATTACGCTATTTCTATATGTGTGACAAGAGAAGTGAGATTTTTTAAATTATCATAAGAGCTAGGACTCATTTGAGATGGAGTGTAGTTTGTTGGAAAGCAGTCTATAAGATTGAATTCCCGCGCTTTATTATCTTCCTGCGAATAAAACACAAAAATGAATTTACTCATATCTCTTTTTCCAATTAAAGTCCAGGATAATTTCTTGTCCTGATTATCTGAATTGTCAGGATAATATAACTGCATGCTTTTGCATTTATACTTCATCTGATTGTTTAAACTCAGGAGTGTGAAAGAAATAGAGCTTCCTGAATTCGCGTTTTTATCTTTTAAAAAAAGAAATTTGTTCAGATTTCTTGCTAAAACATCCCCATAATATGCCCCTGGTGTTTTTTTCTCATCTGCATTATTTCCTACTGTATAATTTACAAATTCAATAACAGCATCTCCGCCTGATATACTCCACCATGATTTTTTAGGATTATACTTCTGATTCTGGAAAGCTGTTACGCTAAATCTTGCTATCTCAATTATTTTCTGATTTTGGTTTGTGTTTGTATTGGAATTTGCATCAGTTTTTGTATTCAGAGCCAGAACAAATGCTAAAGAAAACAAGAAAATAATAAACGAAGCAAGCATGATTTTATTCATATTTTATACAGGTATTTCTTGTATTTAAAAATTATTATGATTGAGTTTTATTTTCTTTTTACCCTGGAAAAACACGAAACAAGAAAATCATCGAGTTTTTCCTGCTCTTGAGCTAGTTTCTTTCTTGTGCAGCTTCTTCTCAGAATATCCTCAATCTGTTCAGATAGAGTCAGCATATTTCTTTTCGAGCGTTTGTCAAGTGTAGACAAAACTTCATTGCTTAGAAAAACACAAACCTGATTTTTGTTTGTATATTTTGGATTTAAGTTAAGAAAAGCTTTCTCGACAGAAGCAGAATTCCAGCCTTTTGAAATAAGAGCGTTTTTTATTGAGATGTCATCATATCCTCTGTTTCTTGCCTGCTTGATAAATCCTGCCAGTGTTGTCATTTTTGCTGTTTCCTTAATTAATGTTAACTAATCCTTTATGATTATTTTTTGGTTATTTGCTTAATTGGGATGTTGATTTTTAATTAATAGTTTGGGGTTTTTTGTGTTATTAATTAATTTTACTTCTAAACCTAATTGTTTCTTTATTTCTGGTGTTTTATTATTAATTAATTGTGAGTATGGGTGTTATCAAGTTAATTAAGAGCTTCATTTTCCTTTAGGATTAACATAAACCTTCTCAACTTTGAAACTTTTATAGATTCCCTCAAGAATATCAGTGCCAGCATAACCTGCCAGCAAACTTAATCTTGTGTCAAAATTAAAAATTATTCCTGTAAATATGCCTATAATTATGGCTACAAGAACAGTTATAATATAATATCCCCATATAATTCTCCTTTTAAGAGAGAGCGCCTTTAACAATCCTACAACTCCCCGAGTTAATCCCCCAACACCACCAAGAATTCCCGCAAGAAGTATGTCATTCATCTTTCTCTCTCACCTCTTTCTCCTCTTTTCTCTCTTCATATTCAACTTAATTTACTGAGATATAAAAAGTTATCGCTTTATGCTTTCTTCAACTTATCTTCTTGCCTGCTTCTAACAAGAAAAGCAACAACCTTATTTAATTAGTTCTTTTAATTTAGGATATGCTTTTTTCAGAAAATCAAGGGTTTTCTTTGCATACTCAGAATCAATTCTTTTGCCATAATATTTAATGCCATTTCTGAAAAATCTTAATTGATCAGCAAACCTAACATCTGCATCTGCAAATCCTAATTCCCGCAGATAAGAAACTTCTGCTTCATGGCTGGAAGTTCCAGAACATTTAATTCCTATAATATAAAGTTTTGCCCTAACTATCATCATGATAATATCATAGCAATATTCAACAATATTATTTGCATTTGAATCAGATAATCCAACTTTCTTAAGTATCTCTCTTAATGAGCTCTCTTTTCTTTCAGATTCCTGCATCAAATTCTTGGCTCTTGAAATATTTGGAGAAATTTTCTTTGCCACTCCTGTTTCTACATACCATCTAAAAGGTTTTAATCCGCTCATAATTCCACTCCTCCTGCAAGTATTATTCCGTTGAGTATATTCTCTTTTAAGTGCTTATGTATTTTTTTAAATGATTCATAAAAATTTAGGTTTATCTTTCTTTCAAGCAATTTCTCAAATCTTTCCATATCTGCTTCTTTTTCCTTTCTTCCAATAATTGCTATATCTATATCAGAGTTTATAGTATCTTCTCCTTTAGAATACGAGCCAAACAGTATTATTGCAGCTCCTGCAAACTTTTCTTCAAGAAAATCTGCCAAGCCAGATTCATAAATCATCTTTAAATTATCTGCTCTCTTCAGCTGAATTATATTATGATTTTCAGAATTCAAGCTGACGGAATATCTTCCAGACTCTTTGTCCTTTTTTACATTTATCATCTCTTCTTTCTCAAGAAAATGAAGAGATTTTGACACAGCCGGCTGGGAAACTCCAAGATTCTTTGCAATATTCAGCGCATTAAGAGTTTTTCCGGATTTTACAAAAAGCAATCTTAAAATTCCCTGCTGGAGGTTTGTTAACTTTTGTTCATATATGTTTACCATAGTTAATATATATAAACTTTAGTTTATAAATCTATCCCTAGAAAGCAAGCCCCTCAGAAGAGATTTCAGCTTTATCTCGGCGCTTTGTAAACTTCATCATGATGCTTATATCTCTCAATTATTATTGTTTTTGCAGATTCGTTAATTGAATAAACAAGGACAAAATTTCCTATGTGAACTCTTCTGAAATTTTGAAGCGGTTTTCTTAGCGGCTTGAAATGATACGGATTTTCTTGTATCTCCTTTATTTTCTTGTTAATATATTCAAAAGAAACCTTGTCTTTTTTTGCAAGTCTTGCAAATACTGCATCAACTGATTCTCTTAATTCAAGATAGTACATTTTACCTCTTTATTTGTATCTTGAAGAAAAGTCTTTAACTTTTATAGTTTTCTCTTTCTGGGCTGCCAGAAGTTCTTTGATGAATTCTGGCCTTAGTTCTGGCTCAAGAATTTCCCTGCCGTAAATAGTAAGTATAAGATTAAGTGCATCGCTTTTGTCTTTTAAATCTTCTTTTGCTTTTACTATATTAATCACCCTATTTGCTTCATCATTTATATCAACAATTGCCTTTACCATTTTTATTATTTCATATTAATTTGATATTAATTTGATATTAATATAAGTATTTAAATGTTTCTGCCTGAGTTTGAGGTGTGGGCTTTGGGATTTATCTCCTCGCGATTTTCCACAAATCCAAGAAAAAGTCCCTCATTTGGTTAGAAACAATATCGCTTTCTATCTTAATTGCTATTGGATAATCAGTCCAGGTAAGAAGAATGATATAATTCCTAAATATAGTTATCCCTTGAGGTAAAGAAAAATTAGTATGCCTAACTTTTGTCTTGGTGTGTTTTTCTTTTTTATAATACTTAATATTCCTTAACAGCCTCACATCTAATCTTTTTTCTTTTCTTCTTAAAGTAATATTTCTAAAAAATAAATTTGCCTGTTCATTTTTATTTTCTTCATTAATCGAAAATACAAGGTACAGCTCCTTTGGTCTTGCATCTTTTATAAGATTTGTAAGCAAAGAGAATATTGCTTTTTGGCCTTCATACAGTTCGGCGCTTTGTTTTTTTGAGAGTTTTTGTTTTAAGATTAATTCTGGGACTATTTCTTCAACTTTCTTCTTTTTCTCTTCAATATAGCTAATTAATACTTTAGGGTTAGAAGCCTGGTAATATTTAACATTTCTTTTTATTATATGCGAAACTAAACCTCTTTTTATTAGCTTGTCAAGTATCTCATATATCTTTGAAGAGGGAATTCCTGTCTTCTTCAAAATATTGCCAACCTTTGAAGAACCAAGCTCTAATAATGCAATGTAACAAATGCTTTCTCTTCTGTTTAATCCAACCTCTTGGAGGGTTTCTTCTATCATATTTTTAATAGATTGATCAGACTTATTAATCTTTCTATTAACTACCCTTTTTTGGGGTAGAGATAATTAAAATCTTCTGAATCATACAGTTTAATATGAGAACCAAAAATAGAATAAAGAAAGCAGGTGCATTATGTATAAGACACAACAAACTTTTAGTTGTGCACAAAAGAGGTTTAGAGGATTATATCACCCTTGGTGGAAAAATAGAGCCTGGCGAGACACCCATAAGGTGTTTGCAAAGGGAAGTCCGAGAGGAGATAGGATGCAGCATCAGAAATCCTAAGTATTTTGCAACTTTTTTGGGATTAGTAAATGATTCAAGGGGTTTAAGCTTGCGGTGTTATATTGTTGAGCTAAAAGGAAACCCTAAATTAAATCAGTATGATTCTGTAGACAAATATTATTGGATCAGTTGTGAAGATTATAAAAAATACAAAATCCCTCTTGCACCTCTCCTTAAAGAAAGAATAATTCCTTCGCTTATAGAAAGAGGGCTTTTAAAATGACTGAGCGATCAATTCTTGATGCAAGAATTTTTCATATTTCCTATTGTATTCTTTCTGCTTATGTAACCGCACCATTTGATGAGGGTAAAGAAATTTTAAGGAGAGAGGAATACAAAATTATTTCTCTAGAAGAAAATGCAATGTTCAGACTTCATGAAGGAACAAATGCAGGGATTTCTAGAAATGGAAATTGGGTAAGAGAAGGAGTCCTATATGTTCCAGACAAAGGAATATTCTTAACTAAAAAATCTCCAGTAATTAAAAATGCCAAAGAAGCAACTGCCTGCCATAGAAATAAAATAGAATACTATCTAAGTGATGAACAAGTTGAAGAATCGTTATCTGATTGTGTCAGGCTTTTAGGAAACCCAATTCCTACATACAGCTTTGCAGACAACCCGATAACAATATATGCTTTTGGAAAACAAGCAGAAGCTTACGGAAACTTTTTGAAAGAAGCGGGAATAACTGAAATGCCTACCTGGCTTTCAGATATGCAAAAAAAACCATTTGTGAGGCAAGTAGCATTTGGCTGTCTTTGCCATCATGGATGCAGGGCCGGGCTTATTGGTGATTACCCTGGTCTGCATGATAGTCAGATACGAGTTCGGGGGATATCTGACTATGAATATGAATAAAGAGCATTGGGGTGGCGACTGAGCTCTGTATATGATTTTATTTTCTCCTCAGCTTTATCATTAGCAACGAGCCCGACTTAGAGGAGGGCGAGCTTTGAGGATTTATCAAAACTCACTTAATCCAAGACTCTTTCTTAATTTTTCTAATCTTTCCCTGTAAACTGAGACAGAATTATCATTTTCAATTCCAAGAATCTTAATTTTGAGTTCCAGTGCTTTTAGCAGGCTTTTATCAACTTCTTTTATGTGATATCTCCCTCTGTCAATATTTTTTTCAAGAATGTCTTTTTCAATTTTATCAAGATGCTCTTCAATCTCTTTTTTCAGGCTTTCAATTCCTTTTTCTATTCTTTTAGCTCTTTTAGCCATTTTTCAGATAATTCCAGTATTTTCAGCAACTCATCTGGAGAAAGATTGTTTAATTCTTTTTCATTTCTTTTTATTCTGAGATAAGCTGAATAAATTTTTTCTTCAATCAGTTTCAGGAAATCTTTTTTATAGTAGTTTTTGCCGGAAACAAGGCATTTTATCATGTATAATTCTCTTAATCTTAAAACAATTGAATAAACAATGCCGTCAGGAACATTCATATTATTCTCCTGGCAGGTTTTTACTGTATCTCTGTTTATTCCAGCAATTCTCTCAATTTCAGGCAGATATTTCTTAACATTAAATTTATATTTTTTATTTCTGTATTTTTCAATTAATTCCTTATTAAAAATTATCTTTATTTCTTTTAAAAGGCTTAAATAATTAAGATTATTTGGCAGGTTTTTTGAAAAAGAGTCTTCTGAAACCATGAGAATTTCGTAATTATTGCAATTAATCAGCTTGTCTGTTTTTTCAGTTAGAATCAGAATATCTATGTCGCTGTTAAAATCAAAATCCCCTCTTGCATAGCTGCCGAACAAATAAATTCCCCTGATGTCTTCATTTAAATTATGCTTAAACAAGCACGGAATAATGTCCTGAAGAATTTTTTCTCCTGAGGGATTAAAAAGAGTCACAACTACCTGCTTGTTCAGCCATTTTCTGGGAAGAAGAACTCCTGCAGATGTTCCCACTTCCCTCGCCTGTTTCACTATAGTTTCCATATCAAAAAGTTTTTGTGTTTTGTTTTGAACTTTTGGATGCCGCAAAATTCTTTTATGGAATTTTGGGGCCCAGAAAATCCTTATAAGATTTTCTTTGGTTCAGAAAAGGATAGTTGTTCACAACTATCTACACCCTGAGGGGGTAGTTTACTTTTCTGACATTATAATATATTATAATATGATGTTTATAAATCTATCCCTCTATCAATTCATCCTTATCTCTCACCATAATTAAATCTTATTGCTTTATAGATTTTTCCAGCTTATCTCATTGCATATATCT
The DNA here is from genome assembly GCA_016866995.1 of Candidatus Pacearchaeota archaeon. Taxonomy (GTDB): domain Archaea; phylum Nanobdellota; class Nanobdellia; order Pacearchaeales; family GW2011-AR1; genus VGKQ01. The sequence goes on along the minus strand of VGKQ01000002.1, from coordinate 26,257 downwards.
CAGAACAATAATTATTAAAAACTAGTTATTCAAAAAACTTTTATGTCTAAGGAGTATAGGGGAGCTGATAGAAGAGAGCACAGAGAAATTTGCATTGTTTGTGAAAAGCCAGAAGATGATGCAAAGATATGTGAGTTAACTGGGATGGCACTATCTTCTTCTCCTTGGTGGTATGACACTTTTCATGAAAGAAAACAAGGTAAACGTTTTAGATTTTTTCTTGTTTTAAGAGGAGTTGTTCCTAGCTCTTTAGAAACAGCAGGAGAATTAACTTTAGATTATGGAGGATTTGCGCTTATAAGAGATGGTGATGGTAGACAGAGTCCAAGAGGATATATTTCACTTAGGGATGATCTTGCAAAAGAAAAATACTCCAGATACATATATCCTGATAGGAGGATTAAGTAATTTAGCGAGCCCGGCATCACAGCGAGCCCGACTTAGTAGGAGGGCGAGCTTGTGAGTTTGTTGGATTGGTTGTTTCATTTTGATATTTTTTAGTTAATTTTTCTTGTTCATTAAGAATATCTTCAATTTTCAAGAAGCAATCTTGATGAATCTTCTGGATATCCCTAAATCTCTTGATAATTGGAGAATTGATGTTATATATCTGTTGAGGGGTTTTGTTCTCAGGATATCTTGTGGAAGAAACTTTATTATAAACAATAAGATTCAAGTAAAGCAATGCACTATAAACCGACAATGCCCTGATTAAATAGCTAAAGGTCTCACTAAAAAGCCTTTGAAAGTAGCTCGGAGTTAATTTCTCGATCTCTTTCAATTCTGGAAGTTCTTGTTTTTTTAGCTTAGAAATTTCATTAAGGTTTTCGAACATAAATCTTTTTATTTCATTAAATTGCCTGTCAGACAGTTTAATTTTGGATAATCCTTTAATAGAAATCTTTTCATTTTCGAAAAGCTTAATTGCTTTGTTAATGCAACTTTCAATCTTTCGGGTAGTTTTTGTCATATCCTCCGCACTAGATTTTATGTTCTGAAATTCATCTTTTGCATCACTCATCTCTATTGCTAAATCATCATAATCTAACTCGTTTAGCATTGGAATACTCTTAAGTTCAGGATGTGCCTTTAGTGTCTCGCTAAAACTCTTTGATTTTTCTAAAAACCCAGTTAAATGATGCTCATAAATTTTTAAAGTATCATGTCTAAATTTATTTTTTAAATCACTTTCCTTTACACCCATAAAAATACCATATGCTTTTATGGTTTTTTCAATAGATTGTTGTAAGCTAAAGACTGATTGAGGATAATTTTCATGTTCGTAAAGATTTTTTGCAGCCTCAAAATCTGACTTAGCAGTGCCTAGCCACTTCTTACATATCTTAATCTGTTCAGCATTTTCTTTAAGTTGTTGTTGATTCATTTTTTAATAAGCCAATTTTATCTATTATATTCTCTCTAACTTTGATATTTGGATTTTTTACAAATCTTGATTTTTTAATTGTGTTCTCATACAACAAGACCCCTAAAATCTCTTTGTTATTGATATCTCTAAAAACACCCTCAATAATGTTCTTTAGCTCGTTAAAATTCTCTTCCCACCAAACATCATCTTCCGAACTATAATTCATAAATATAAAATCTTCAAATCTAACAGCGATAATAGGATTTGTCTTTCCCTCTAATTGTCTCCCCTCAATTTTTTCTTTTATCTTTCTCTTTAATTGATTTATTAATGAGCCTTTTCTTAATGATTCTGCTCTTGAAGGCCATATACATTGTGAGTGAATACTGACACTGCCAAATTTGCCTGGTCCGATAATGAAATGAGTTATAGAACATTTTGTTAATTCAAAAACTTTCTTACTCTTTAAGTAATCAACGCCTTCACGGCTATCTAATAATTTTTTAAGTCTTTGACCAAATTCATCATAATCATCATATAAATCTTTTATTTCGTATAAAGATTGATTGGAAGATCCCAGATTATTATCAATTCTACAACCACCATTTAAATCTATCAATAACATTTTTTCTAAATTATCATAGTCTTTCATCAAAAGTGTTTTTATTTCATGAAAACTATTATCCCTTTCTTTCAAAATTCTATCCGTGTCTACATCTATCTTTAGGAATATCCTTTTTGGGATTCTTTCTATAATTTCTTTTGAAGCGATATTAAAAGCCCGCTCTACCATCTTTTGTATTTTCCCTCTTCCCAAACAAGTTTGTTCTATGTTAAATTCTTCTCCACCAATATAAACATTGAAATCATGGTTTCCCAAAGTTTCATTTTCATATTCGATGTCAGATACATTAGAATTTTGTTTCAATTCTATCAAAAAATCAATTTCATTTATTGTATCACGATGACTATCTCCAAATGATTTTAATTTAACAATAAGATTATTTTTCTTACTTCTTGACAATTTATCCAATAATTCTTTCAAGGAGAGCTCAATTAGTTTTAGTGTTTGATTACATCGTTCATTTGGTTTATTTTCTAAAAAAGCATCTGAAACTGCTGCACTCAATAAATTTAATATAATATTCTCTGTATGGTTCTCTCTATTTGCCAAATTAAAATTATCGACCACGCTTGCTATTGTAGGAAACTCTTTTAGTTTATTTCTTGCTTTAATTAATTTATCTTCAAAGTAAGGGGAATCGCTCTGGTATGTAGCACCCATAAATATCATCTTCTACCTCCCCCGGTAATTTTTGAGATAATTTGCCCTGCCAAATCTCCTATGATCGTGCCGGGCAAAATCGCAACAAACCAATTCATTATCCTATCAACATTATTAACAACATCCTGAGGATTGAAAATTGTTGGAAGATAAGCAATAACTAACGAGATAATAATACTTATAACCCCAAACTTTTCCCAGTATTCATATGGATTAAAATCCCAGATTTTATTTATAGCATAGCCTACAATCCCAAAGATTACTAAAAAAATAAAAAATTCAGCTAAGCCCATTTTATATTAATCCAAAAAATTTTCCATATTTAATTATTGTAGGCAAATAATATATTATTTGTGGAATGCCAAATCCTAAAATTAACAAAACCAAAACAACATACCAATATCTAAACAACATAGTCATTAATTTTTGTGGCAATGTTAATAAATATTGATACATATTTCACCTGCTTTTTCACTTGAAAAAGCTATTTTGTAAAATGCATTTATCTATTTAAACCTATTGCTTGGTACTAAGCACTTGGAAGTTACAACACAAGTTTAAATACCATGTTTTACTAGATAAAACATGAAAAAAGAGGGAGAGATAAATGGTTCGCCATTTAATAGAGAGAGTGAAACTCATGAAAAAATACATACTCATCTCAAAGCTCACCCTCGAGGTTTGACAACCCAAGATATAGAACAGCAAACAGGGATTTCTAGGAAAGCAGTAGAAAAGCATCTTCAAGTTTTATTATTTGAGAATAATATTTATATGAAACAAGTAGGAAGCGCTAGAATATACTATCCAAATCATAGATATCATCATTTAGATTTCAACTATTTTGATGTTGGCAAGAAAAGATTTTACATTGATTTAGTTGAGAATAATTACGGAAAGTCGTTATTATTGCAGCAGAAAATAAAAGAAGGAGATAAATGGATAATGAAAGGCAGCATTTTTATACCATTAGATGCATCACAACAATTTTTAAAAAACCTAAACAGCATACTAAAATCTAGGAGATTAAAGGAGGAGATGAAAAAAGATGAAAATAGGAAAATTTGAGTTAAATAAAACTCATTTAGGAGATACAATGAAATTAGCAAAGGAATTGCCAGATAATTCAGTAGATTTGATTGTTACCTCCCCGCCTTATGCAGATACAGTAAGTTACGGAAATGAAGTAAAAATTTTAACTCCTGAACAATATGTAGAGTGGTTTTTAACATTATTTGAAGAAGCTAAGAGATTTCTAAAAGATTCAGGAAGCTTTATCTTAAATATTAATGATAAATCAAATAATGGAGAGAGAAGCACTTATGTTTTTGAATTAGTTTATAGAATAACAAAAGAAACAGGACTAAAACTATTTGATAGGTATATATGGTTTAAAAAATCAGCTCTCCCCATGACAGGAGATAAGAGATTAAATGATAGAATAGAATATATTTTTCATTTTGTAAAAGATTCCAAGAAATTTAAAACATTTACAGATAGAATTAGAGTTCCATACAAGGAAGTCTCTTTAAAGCGATTTAAAAATAAAGTTCATGGAAATGACATAATCTTGCCTAATGGAGAAACAAAATTATCCCAAAGAGGAAGCAGCAAACCTCATCCAAAAGGTGCAAAACCCACAACTGTCTTTAGATTTGATACTGGAAGTGCTTTAAGAGGATTAAAACATCCCGCCCCATTTCATCCACAACTACCAGAATTTTTTATAGATTGGTTAACTAACGAGGGAGATGTTGTGCTCGATCCTTTTATGGGCGGAGGAACGACAGCAATTGCCGCTAAAAAATTAAATAGAAATTTTTTAGGATTTGAAATCAATAAAGAATATATTAAGATGACTGAAGAAAGATTAAAGCAGGAATTTCCAGATAAAAATATAAAAGAATTTTCATAATTTTGTTTGTTTTTCTGAGTTATCTTCAACCTCTTTTATTAATTCTTCTTTTATTTTTTTAAGATTTTTTGCCTTCGCTAATTTTGCTGCTTCTTTAATAATTTCTAAATATTTCTTTCTGTTTACTATCTCCTCTCTCAAAAATTTTTCTGCTAAATATCCTCCACTATTATATAAAGGCATATTTAAAACCTCTTTTGCAATTTTCTTAAAATTATCAACCTCTTTTTTTACAAGATTTTTAATAACATTGTCAGAATTACTAAAAATTCCTAAAAATAGATTTTTTGCTTTATCAATAATTTCTTTATCTTTACAAATTAGCATAACTTCTGTATTTGATCTCCAAAATCCTTTCTTAGGTTCAAATCCTAAATTCATCTGATTTAAGTTAATAGAACCAAGAGCAACTAATTTGTCAGTGACTATCAGTTTTGCATGCACCATTTTATTATCTTTTAATTCTATTCCAGTAGTCAGGCAATTTTTCGCAAATTGGATTATCTCATATTGATAATCTTGGCTTTGAAATTTAGTCAATATTTTTATTTCTTTATTTTTTAGTCCCTCTTTCTGTAAGAAATAAAATAATTCTTTATCAGTAAATCTTTCTGTGGATATGTAAACAAATTGTGAAGAGTCCTCAATAATCTTCTTAACAAAATCTCTCCCTTTACAATCCAATGGAAAAACATATAGTTTTTCTTCTATATCCTCCATATTTGGGCATAATTTTATAGGATAATGAAGTATTGATTTTTGATTTCTAGACAAATGTTTCGGAGGAGTAATTATCTCACTGTAATCCTCTTCACTTTCTATACTTTCTTTTATTTTTTTAAATATTTTATCTTGCATATAATCCTCCATTACAGATTCAAATTTCTTATTGAAGTCTTTAATCTCTGCTCTATCATCATTTATTAATATTGCATCAATATCATCATTTCCAATAAGGTTCGCAGATAAAACTATTGCAGATTTGTCAGTTACCATAAACTTTGAATGTAAATTATGCCAAGGGCCTGGAACAGTTTTTGTATGGCTCGTATCTCCCAAATTCCAATTACATAAATAGATTTTTCCACCAGCCTTCTCTAATTCTTTTAATTCTTTTGTAACTTCTGCTCTTACATTTTCTTGAATGCTCTCATAAGGCAAAGTGATTAATTCAATAGAAACACCCATCTTTACTTTTTCCTTCAGTTTATTAATGATTTCTTTATTATGAATCTGAAAGACTACAATTCTTATATACTTCTTAGCTTTATTAATCTCTTTGATTACTTTGTCAATTATTCCTGTTCCAAATTCAAAATTCTTCATAAAAAAGCCATATAGGGTTGGTTTATATATTTTTGCTCAGTTTTTCCACATCAGTAATTTCGACATCAGCCATATAGATATTATCTTCAACTTTTCTCTCATTAAGAATATCCATTTTTATATTAACATTCACTTTGTCTTCTTCTGGATATACTTTTTTGTCAAATTTTCCAGACTCTTCTAAAATCTCTATTATTTCCTGTTCAGATTTTTCACCCCAATCCGTTCTATCAATGATTACCCATACCTCAAAACCTTCAGCAGCAAGTTTTTTGATTGCATATTTTTGAGGTATATCGGACAATTTTACTTTATTTTCTGAAGATTTTGTTTTTATTTCAGAAAAGAATACTCCCTCATCATCTTTTAATATGAAATCTGGAAGAAGTAATTTAGATTTATTCAATTCTTTAAGTAGGTTTATTACATCCTCTTTATCTTCAAATTCATCTAAAAAATCTCTTAATCCTTCTTCATCTAGCTGATGTCCTTTATCTGCTATCATTAATTTAAAACAACTTGAATTTTCAAAACATTTACCTAAAAAACTTTCAGAAAGATAGGATTTAGCATCATGCTCCCTCGCCATTCTCCCAAGAATCAGACTTTATTTATATATTTTTGCTCACAAAAATCTATCTAAAAACCACTCTCGCCTCTTGCCATAATCTTATCTCTCTATCTGTTGCCCTTCTTCTCTTTATTTTTCTCTCAATATCATTTAGAATTTCTGCATCTGTTTTTTGCTTCATTTTTTTATATTTTTATGAACACAAAATAAAAACCTTCGCTTCTTATACAAATTGCGAAATTGCATTCTATCACAACAATTTTTTTAAACTTGAAATACATAAATTTCTTATGAAAAATGGTGTTCGGAGGAACGCTGTTAAGAATTCTCAGCCTCCGGTAAAATAGAAGAACAACTAAAAGGAGGAAATTAACATGCCAAATGTAACTCATACAAGCAGTATTACTGGTAGAGCAATGGCCGTATTAGCCGGTGTCGTCTGTTTAATAGGTCCTTGGTTTGTACCAATTGGAATTTTTGCTAAGATAGGAATTTCGGTAGTGGGAATTATACTAATTTATTTAGGAGCAAGATAAGTTTTAACGCAATTATTTTTTATAATTGATTTAGTTAGAACTTTATCAAATTATCTTCTCTCAACAAATTTTTTCCAAAAATTAATTATAATCATTGATAAAGGACCCAAACAAGATACAACTAAAATTGAGAATATAACCGTCACAATCCAATAATTTATAGGATAATTTTGTAGGTTAGTTGCATTAACAATAAAGCCATATATTGTAACTAAAGCAATTAATGTTCCAGTAAAAGCAACAATCTCATTAAACTTCTCTTGTTTTTCTTCACCCGCTTTTCTTTCTAAAAAATCAACTCCCTTGTCAGTAATCATTAACTCCAGGATTCTTTCTTCTCCCTTACCAACAGGCCAACGACGAATCAATCCCGTTTCCACAAGAAAATCTATATTGTTTTTCAATTCATTTCCAGAAATATGGAACTTTTTTGCTAAAAAATGATTGTTCAAGTCAATTTCTTTAAATTGTTTTGGGGCGATATTAAATATCTCTCTCAAAATTTTTGTTTTTAGAGTAAGTTTATCTTTCTTATACATAGAATTAGCAAATTTAGTATATATTTATGGTTTTCTATTTATATGCTTGACAAGCATTTTGAAATAACTTCCATAACTCTTCTTTATTTTTTTGAAGTACAGAAGCCTGTAATTGAAATGTGAATAAATCATCTTCTGCATTATTAAATGAAATTCCTGCCCCCTCAAGAATTGCTTTTGCTTTGTCAATATTACCATTTCCAACTCTTATTTCTATATAACAATATTCTTTTTTCCTAAGATGAAACCAAGCAAAATTTCTTTTTTGAGTACCTAAAGCCACATGAAACTTATTATATGTAACTCGTTGGTCTTCACATGCTTCTTTAGTGATAGAAATCACTTCATCCATCACTTTTATAGAAATTAGATTTGATTTATTTTCCCAATAATTTCTATCAACAGGTTCACCGCCCGCATCTTCTTCTTCTGGTTCCTCATATGTATCTAGAACTTTTGTGAAGTTTAATACAATTTTATCGTCGATTTTTATAGCATTTAATTGAATAGCAATTATGGGGATAGATTTATTCATAAGATAGATAACATTAAAAAATCTATTAGTAATATCTTCTGCAACTATCACAGCAATATGCTCTTTTGAAGGAAATCTCCTGCTTTCAATATCCCAATATTCTATTGTTCTTATAATATGGCTTTCATCAGTTGGACCAAGTTGAACTTCTACTTCATATCTTTTATCTCTTTCAGGATCATTTAGTAAGAAATCTACTCGACCACCCGAAGATTGTTTTCTTTCTCTTGCTATCACACTTAAATCTCCTAAACCTAAAAGGCTAGGATCATCTTCAATTTTCTTTTGTAACCATTTTTCATCATAGTAATCACTCAATCTTACTTTTTCTCCTTTAATATAGTTTAATGTCATTTTTTAACCTATCAGAACTCTTCCTGCTTATTGGGTATTTTTATATAAATTCAAGGTTTATATTCTTTTCTATCTATATACTCACACTTTAATCAGAATCTTCTAGGAGAGAAATTCTAACTTCTTTCCCCCTGTCATCATCAAGTTCAGCATGCACATATCTTCTTTTCCCATCACATGCCCAGGGAAGAGTATTCACAACACAGTGAAAGACAGTATCTTTTGTCTTTGCTCTTATAACATACTGGCTGATTCCTTCTCTAGAGTCGGCTCTTCTTAAAATCTCTACACTGCCTTTGTACATCATTTGCGAGCAGTCACTATTTCTAGAATCCAAAACTTCTTCTGGAATAGGAAGTTCTACTCTCGCATTTACCTTTACTTTTGCTCCTTGTTCCAAGGAATAAATTGTTGCAAATAAATGTTCTAATCCTGCCCCTTTAGTAAAAGTCATAGATTGGCTCATAAATATTCTATTTAATTAATCTTTATATATTTTTGCTCATAAAAATCACTGAACAACATCAAGCTCGCCTCGTGAATGGATAAAATGCTGATTCAGGATGCAATTCAGGAATTTAAATGCGGATCTGCAGGTGAACCAGCGCGGCAATAACCAGTACTCTTACGTTCTGTTTCGACGCGTATAGGATTCTTCTTTTTGTCATGGCTCCTGCCTATCATATGTGTTAAAAAAGAACCGCCGAGTAATATTCCCATTGTAATATGCACTAATGCGGAATCTTCGGGCCTTTCCCAAGGTACTGATGTAGATAGATTATGTGTATATATCAGATAAATAACCTCTGCAAGAGCAGAACCTATTAAACCCACGCCACCTATTTTTGAAACCAAACCCGCCTTATAATAGGTTGTAGTAGTAACGTCATAAATATTACCCTCATCATCATTATCCTTTATTTGTTCTATACTCGCATTCTCAAAAAACATAAAAATAAAGATGTAAGCATATATTTAAATCTTTCTCCCGCACACTTCACCACAACACAACAAAAAACAACAGAAAACATGTATGATTGAACATTAATTTTAGATATTTGCTTTTTCTTGCTATTTATCTAAAAACTTTTTATTACTTTTGAAATATCTCCTGAAAAACCACTGCAAGAAAATAAGTTCATTCTTTTTTACCTGAGCCCTCTCCAATGCATTATAATAACTGTTTCTGTTTATATAATCAATATCAATTAAAGGCATTTTGCTTTTATTCAGCACGAAATTCATTATTAATCTTGATATCCTGCCGTTCCCATCTGAAAATGGATGTATAGAAACAAATTTTAAATGAACCAGTGCAGCCAGCTCAACAGGATTAATTCTGCTCCTATTCTTTTTATACCAATCAAAAAATTCTTTCAATAAAAAATCCAGTTCAGCAGGAGTTGGAGGAATAAACTTGCTTCTTGAAATCATGACATGGTGATTTCTAATCTTGCCAGCGATATCTTCTTTTGTCTCGCTGAAGAGATTTTTATGCCAATAAAGGACAATTTGCATATTCAAATCTTTTTGATACCCAAGCATTTCATAAAAAACTTTTTTATGATTTTCAGCTTCTTTTATATCTCTTAAGGGTTTATCTTTTGGACTTATCCCTTTTTCAAGCAGATTTGCAGTATCTTTTAAACTTAATTTGCTTCCTTCTATTTTTTGAGTATTATATGTAAACTTAATCATAAAACTCTCTTTTTCTTTTTCTTTCGCGGATTTGGGAGTTGCTTTCTCTTCTTTTATATAATTTTTCTTTATATTTTCAAATATTTCAAACCATTTTTCTTTGTAAATACCAAAAACAAATTTTTTCTTTATCTCTTCTATATTTTTGGGAATTTCTTTTCCAAGATAGACTTCTTTTTTCTTTACTTTTCTTTTTTCCCTTAAACTGTGTTCTAAGTAATAATAATTCCGATTTCCTATCTGTTTTTTTCTGATTATCATATGTACATTTATCCCTACATCTTTATAAATGTTTCTATTTTATAATAAATGTAGGGGTATCTACTGTTTTCCATCTCTCATCTCACCTAACAACTCTGCCCTCAAGATGCAAGTAACATTAATAATAGATAATAAGAAGAACCGAAAAGCTTATAAACTATAGCCACTATAGCTGCTATAGGAAAACAAAATGGAAACAACAACAATACAACTAAGCAAGGAAACAAAGGAAAAGATATGCTCTTTCGGAATAAAAGGAGAAAGCTATGACACAATTATCCAGAGAATCTACTCATTTGCAGTAAAAGAACAGCTAAGGCAGTTTTTACTTTCTTCAGAAAATACTATTTCTATAGAAGAAGCTAGAAAAGAATTGGATAAAAAATGGCCAAAGTCGAAATAGTTCATTCTTTGTTTGAGGAAATACAAAAGAAATTCAAGGGAGAGTCTCATAAGATTATTGATTTAATAGAAACCTTGGAAACAAATCCTCATAAAGGCAAGCTTCTGGGAAATGTAGCAGGAATTGTCATAAAAGAAATAAAATATAAATCCTTCAGATTCTACTTCATCACAGACGGGCATAAACTGAAGTTTTTTGATGAATCAAGCTTAACAGATTTACTCATACGATTTGTAAGAATGTCAGATAAAAAAAGCCAGCAGAAAACAATAGAAGAAATCAAAAAAATTCTCATAACCCTTGGAGCAGGAGGGTTTAATTAACTTTTCCTCATTAATTATCTTACTAACAACTTAACAATTTATAATTTCCTTAATGTTGTTATGTTACATTAATTTAGTTCTGAGTTTTGCAATCTTTCTTATTCCTCACTTATAATCTTACACCAAGGGCAAGCTTCTTCATCATCTTCAGCATGCTTCTTCGGGCATGCTGAATTCAAAAGCTTAAGAGCTTTTTTCCACAATCTTTCTGCATTTCCAACATCAACTTGCATTTTCACAAGTTTTGTGTCAAACAAAACTTCCCCTGTTTCTAAAACTTCCTTGGGATAGTAAAAAAGCAGGAAAGCAAAATCCTCAGTTTCATATCCCATTTTTCTAAGCAGAAAATTATAAATATCAAGCTGATTTTTGTAAAAATCGCATGTATCTTCCTTGCACGGAAACCCTCTTGTCTTATAATCAAGAACAATTAATTTTTTTCCTCTTACAAGCAGATTGTCAACAGCTCCTCTCAGGATATTTCCCTCTTTATCTCTAGTTTCTATCCCTTTCCTGTTATTTCTCCACTCATCAAGCAGTTTCCTGTCAGAAAACAGCCTGCACCCAGCACATAATTTCTCTCTTTTTATTTCAGGAGGCAATTCATTCTTGTCTCGAAACTTATCAAAATGGGTTTTTAAAACCAAATCCATTCCACTTGGAAGGCTTGGAAATATTCCAGCAGGCCTTTTCTTTCCGTGAAAATGCAGCCAAAAGCATCTCTCGCATTCTTCCATCAAGCTCAAGCTTGAGGGTGATAACTTGAACACTTCAGCCATGTTAACATGATTAATCTAGGTTATTTATCTCTTTCTATCCACGCTCGCCCTCAACTCGTTCAACACTCATTCATCTTGTAAGTTCAGCGCCATTATACCCTTTTTTTCTTAAGATAACATAAGCATGGTATAAGATTCTATAAACTTCATCTGGAACTTGCAGACTTCGAATTTTTTCTTTATATCTAGGATCTTCAAATTCTTGCATAAGAGCATCACCTGCCCCTGCTTCTCTCAGAGCATCTTTTATATCCCTACGAAATTCTTTAAGTGTAACTGAATGATATTTTGTTGAGTGATATTTAGCCTTACTTGCATTTATACTAGGAATTTCTCCAATTTGTTCGTCGCTTAGATCTTTAAATTCTGGATTGTATAACCTAACATTATTATAAAAAAATCTATCTGATAAAAGCCAATGAAAATTATTGAGAATTTGCCACCAAATCTCTTCTGATTTTAAGGGCTTTTTACTACTAATCTCCCTGTTCCTAAGCTGTCTTTCTGCTTCTTCAAGCTCTTGTCTTAATTCTTCATCTAGACTTGTCATTTTTTATCTCAGAATTCACTGAGGTTTATCACCTCGTAAATAGCTGTTTATCAGGCTTTTTATTCTTTTCTACTCCACATTCGCCCCCGCAAACAACTCACAACCAACTCCAAACATCAACCCACTCAAGATTATAAGTATTAATAACTGAAACAGAAAACCAAAAAGCTTAAATATGGTAAAATATACCATAATATTATGGCAATCAATACCATAAGCCCAAAATCACTAAGCTTAAAAGAAAAGATTTTGGCATATTTGATTGAAAACAAGAACCCAAAATCAATCATGCAAATCTCAGGCAGTCTAAATGCAGACTATAAGAACACCTTTAATATAATAAAAAATATCTCTCCAGATATCCTGCGCAAAAACAAGATTGGAAATACAACTCTTATCGAAATTAATCTTTCTCCCAATGAAGAAATCTTTTCTGTGGAGCACAAAAGAACCAGAATCTTCTTAGCTAAAAATCCTAAATTAGAGACGATAAAGAGAGATATTGAGTTAGTAGGCTATCCTTTTATGATTGTCTTAATTTTCGGCTCCTATGCCAAAAAAAGCAAGACAGAAAAATCAGATATTGATATATGCATAGTTTCAGACAATAATGCTAAAACAGGAGAATTAGTCTCAAAACTAAGGCTTCTTCCACTAAATCTCGAAATTCATGATTTTAATGTCAAGGAATTTGAATCCATGCTTGAAACAAAAAAAGCCAATGTTGCAAAAGAAATAATTAAAGAGAACATAATCCTGTATGGAATAGAAAATTATTACAATCTAATACAAAAATGGATGAAAAAAGATTAAAAATTGCTGAAAAAAACTTTAAGAACTACCTGGAATCAGGGATGATAAACAAAATTCAGTTTGAAGATATTTCTATCTCCCCACGCTCGCCTCACTCTGATGAGTTCGGCTCGCTCTCATCACACACAAAACTCAACTCAAACCCCAAAACAACCAAAACAATAGAAATAAACTTACAAAACTCAATCACAGAAAATATCTTCAGGATCATAACAGAATTTATGATGTAGATTCTGTGGGTCTATTCTAGAATCATAGCCTACTCCATTTGTGACTGCCATTTCAATTCTCATCTGCAGGGGGGTAGTATCTTCGCATTTGGGCATAGGGATTGAATGTTTTAATGCTTTCAATTCCCTTCCAACTATCTTGTCCTCTCTTTGAAAATTCAAAAGCATACTAGAAGTATCATAATCATCTGGCATATCTAAAATACCTGTTGCACCCCTGCCTAAGTTCATAATCCCTTCTACAACATTAATTAATCCATTTGCTAGCGGATCAGCATGTCCCATACTAAATCATCTAAATCAGCATTTTTAAGAATTATTATACTCGAGTTTCTGTCCTCACCCCCCTCAACTCTAAACTAACAACAAACTCAATCAAAATTAACCTATAATTAATATTCTTATTTGGTTTATTGTCACATTAATTTATCTCAGCTTAACTTTTAAACTCATCTCGCATCAAAATTCTAAAATCTTTCAGAGCAGGGTTCAGGCAAGTGAGGTTTGTTTATTCTTTTAACAAGATAGACTTTATTCAGCATTTCTTTTCTTTCTCTGCTTGTCCTGCCATTCATTGCTGATAAAGCTCCGCCGTTTCCAACAGGTTCATAGATTGCTCTTACTGCTTCTTCTGTTCTTTCTTCTATCCCCCTTTCTCTTTCAATATAGCAAACTGCTGCTGTGCCTGCAACTAAAAGAGAGCAAAGTACTCCGAGACATGCTCCAAGATTCCTGCCCCTGTTGAACATGTGTTTCATTCTATCATATTCACTTGTTTCATTTTGGTTCATTTTTCTTTCTCCATAAAATTTAATTAATAGTTGTAATTCTGAAAATATTATATTTTCTTGGTTCAATAATTATTAAACCAAAAGGTTTAAATATATAATTAATCTAAATAGTTTAATGAGCTTGGAAATAGTGCTTCCCATGGGAAACAAGGGAGACGTGAAAGATTTAGTTTTTACTATACTAACCAAAGAATATCCTCTTAAATTAATCCAGCTGACTAATTTTATACGAAAGAGATACGGAAAATCTGTTACGTTTCAGGCAGTCAGAAAAGCCGTGCTTCAGTTGGTGTCTGAAAATATCCTTCTTCACACTAAACATGGATTTTTTATAAACAAAGAGTGGGTTAAGGAAACCAAACAAACAATTGACAGGCTTTACGAAGACATTAATCAGGAGAAAGTCAAAACAAGCTCAGAATCAATAGAAGGGAAGATTTCTGTCTTTACTTTCAATTCTCTTAACAAAATGATGAAATTCTGGCAGGACATTATTTCAAAATGGTATGCTGATTTTAGAAAAGGAAGCCCAAGAATTAACTGCTATCAGGCAGCTCATGTATGGGAGGGCTTGCTTCATTTAGACAGAGAAAGAGAATTAATGGGAAAACTTAAGAAAAAAGGGATTGTCTCTTACATTCTAAGCACAGGAAACACTGTTCTTGATAAAAATATCCAGAAATTCTACAAAAAAATAGGAATAAAAATGGTTGTTAATCCTTCCAGCTCCTCATTTGACAAATCCTATTATGTCGGAACTTACGGAGAATTAGTTGTTCAGACTCAGTATCCTAATGAGATTGTCAAGGAGCTTGATTTGTTTTTTAAGAAAAATAGGAATTTAACAAATCTTGATTTATCTGAGCTCTCTGAAATTGTCAATAAAAAAAGAGAAGTTAAGCTGACAGTTATAAAAAATCTTGCAATGGCAAAACAGATTAATAACTCTATTCTCTCTGAAATTAAGTAGGGTTTTCTTTCCTCAATTTATAAACCAGCTAACAAGAGAGCAGCCAAGCCAGCTAAAACAAGAATTCCAAGAATAATAAAAATCCAGATTCTGAATTTTCTTTCCTGCTTTGTTAAATTCTTCCACTTGTTTGGCTTGTGATTTTTCTTCCATTCTTTCTTGTGAGCTAATCCCATCACAACATAAACTACTCCCATAATAAAGAAAAAAGTTCCAGTAGCATTATCAGACAGCTGCATCATAATCCCTGCAACAAGCCAGATTATTCCTATAAGAAAAAAAGCATAATAATCAGTTGGCATTCTCTTCTTCCTGCTCTTTGCAGCGAAAAAAGCTATAATTCCGAGCAGGACAATTACTAAAAAAACAGCAATCAGTATCCATGGAATATTTGTCATGCTAATTAATTGTTGGAGGGGTTTAAGTAGTTTTGCGTTTCCTGAATTAATGCGATTTGCAGCACAATAATACTTAAATAATCTTCAGATATTATTGATTTATGGAAGATTATGGGTTTACTGAACTGAATGAAGAAGATAGAAGAAGACTTCCTTGCAGAATTGGAGATGAATTAATTTATTTTAGGCATGAAAATGCAGGAGATTTTGGGCATGAACTTGAATTGCATGCAAGCGGAATAGCGCGTTCAGATGTTGTAGATGGGATTGCAGAAGAAGCACAAACAGCATACAGAAAATGCGAGCCGGAAAAAATAAAGAATCTTGCAAGAAGGATATTAAAAGCTATAGGTGACTTGAAGATGAAATATCAACGTGGAGAGGGTTTTTCTGAAACAGCAATACATGTTAATAATTGTGACGGGCAGAGCAGGACAATTGGGTTTAATAATGCTGCCCCAACTCCTGAGCTTGGAGAATTAGAACAAGAGCTTCTACACATTTCTTTGGAGGTTGTTAGAGATGTTAAACGGGAAAAAATTCATCCTCTTAGAAGCTGAAACTTCCTGCAGGAAGTTTTATTATTCTTAATTATATAAATTAATATAAACTCAATTAATAATTAAAGTTAATGATAATACTAACTGAGAGAATTGAACAATTAAGACAAGCAGGAGTTAGAGAAGGAAGTCTATATGGTTGCCCGCAAAAACTTCATGCTGCTAAAATTAATGTAGATGAAAGAGAGTATTGTGAAGGACATAGAATTGGGGTTGGGGGTGTTGGAACTTCTACTTGCTGTTTAAGCTGTCCTCATTATATCTCTACAGGGCATGAAAAACCTCATCTTAGGGGCTGAAATCGAGGCAAAAACACGATTTTTAAAACGGCGTCTAATCAATCTTATGCGAATGTTTGAGGGTTTTTGGGGTAATTTTGCTGAGTTTTCTGAATTTTTCTTGTATGCAGAAAGTTTTAAGCAAAGTGAGTAAGATTTAGCCTGCCTTTTTTAGGGCTTTCTCTGCACAATATCTTCTTATAAACTGATACCATTTAGAATTATCATAAATTTTCTGAAGTTCTTGTCTTGCTTGTTCTCGCTTCTGACTATTTGGTTCAGTAATTCTTGGTTGGTCAGGAACCCATTCACTTGGTTCAGCTGAAGGATCTACGCAATTAGCATAACCTCCCCAATCAGGATTTCTTGGCATTTCAAAATGTCCTTCCTTACTTTCTTCTTGAATTACAACTATAGAAGATAAATCTCTTCTTAATCTTAATATTTTTAACAGTATACTCATAATAGTATAACAAATGAAAAGTACTTAAACATTTTTACACTACAGAACAATAATTTGAAAACTCCTAAACAATAATCATAAACTCACAACCCATACTCCTGTCAAAATAAACATTAATAACAGATAGAAAGTTTTATATAATTGAACATATTAATGAGAACATGGATTCATTTACAGCTATTATAAGAAAAGGAGAAAAGCAGTATGTTGCATTATGCCCTGAAGTTGATGTAGTTAGTCAAGGCTTTACGATTGAAGAAGCTGTTAATAATTTGAAAGAAGCTGTTGAGCTTTATCTCGAGGAAATTGGTATGCCTGAAAACAATAATTCTGAGGTTTTTCTTGTGAAGTTTGAGGTGAAAAATGGCAAAACTGCCGAGATTATCAGGTAAGGAAGTAATAAAAGCTCTTTCTAAATCTGGATTTGTCTCGAAAAGGCAGAAAGGAAGCCATGTTATTCTTGTGAAAGAAACAAAAGAAGGAAAAATTCCTGTTGTTGTGCCTTTGCATTCTGAAATTGATACTGGACTTTACTTGAAATAATTAGACAATCTAAACTCACAAGAGAGCAATTTTTAACTCTTTTATAATTTTTTAGACAAATTATGGGGGCAAAAACCTTCGGTTTTTGCTTATAAGTTTTAGCTTTATTTTATCCAAAATGTAGGGTAGCTGTTCCGCCAGGCCTTCCCCCTGGCTGGTCTGGGTCATCATCTTCAATTAAATTTTTGTATTTGGGTTTTTGTTTTTTTCTTTTGATTGATTTTGATTGAAAATGAACTATGACTGGGAATCTTTAAGCATGTTTCTTGGTTGGGGTTTTAAGTAAAAATCATAGTAATGAGATATGCAACCATCAGAAGTGTCTGGTTCTCTTGTAGTCTTGACAACTAAAACCATTGTTTGATTATACTTTGGTACAAAAACCTCTTCACCACTCATTCCGGCTGGAAGGAGAGGTAATTTTGAAATATTATCATAAGAAATCTCTTCTGTGGAATCATTTGGCCAGCCACTTGGCTGATTGAAATGCTGATGAATTACCACTTTGTCTTCAAGGAATTCTATTTTTTTAATTGCCATGAGCAGATTAATATCTACAAATATATAAGCATTATTCTACTTGAGAATATACATGCAAAAACCTTAGGTTTTTGCTTATAAGTTTTAGCTTGTTAATCGTGCTTGTAATCTCCTGCATCATCAATCATGTCATGATAAACTCCCTCTTCTTTTTGTGTTGGGTTTTGTGTTGGGGCTGTTTGAGCTAATTGAGATTCTTTTTGCCTCATCTTATAAAAAGCTAGAACTTGAGCTTCATCAGGAGTCAAATCGCGAGGGGAAATCGGAATTAGTGATTCTAGAATTACAAAATTAGCTACTTGCAAAGGACAAGTTGCTGAATCATCAAAACCATGATTAACTCGTGAAACACAAGTTAAATTAACAACTTGAATAGGATAAAGTGGATGTGAATCTCGGGAAAATTTAGGGTTTACTCCAACAAGAAGATATCTATCTAAGTATCTATCTAAGCCCTCTTTTAATTCATAGATATTTCCTTCTAATATCCCTTTTATTTGATCTAATGCTGTTCTTTCTGGCATGTTTTTCTAACTTTTCTCATCTATTTAAGCATTATTGTGATAAAAAACAAAGATTAAAACTTAATGTCGAGCGCGTTCGCGCTTCGCGCTCACATATTAATAGAACTAATTTTTAATTTAGGGGGAAAGTTCGGTTAAATTGTGTAAAATTAGTAAAAATAAACTAAAACTTGCTGCTATTCGAGAAATCTTGAGCTTATTATAATTAGAATTACTCCTAAAATTGTTATAATTAATGAAGAGGCAATTCCAATAAAGTGAATTTCTGTAAAAGTTGAGATATCTGCGACAGAATCTTGCACAAGCTTGAAGATAAAATCTTTCCAGGCAAAAGCAATGAGAAAGCCGATTGCAGCTGCAATTGCCAGCCTCAACTGCCTCTTAAATTCTTTTTTGAATTTTAAAGAAGCTACAAGCAGAATCTTTTTCATCTTTTTTATCTTGTGAATTTTGCGCATAAATTTATAAGAAATAGGAGTATAAAAAGATTTGTAGTGCCTAAATTAATCTTATTTTAGCTGGATAGAGGCCTGGCTAGGAGAAACATAAATTTTCTAGACTTTTGATTTTTTTAATTGAATCATAATCCTCCAACCTTTTATGAATCTTTAAGGCAAAATAAGTATATAAAGCTTGTTATTTTTTTATGAAAATTAGTGCAATTTTGATGGTTTTCTTAAGTGATTTTTCTCTGATTTTGGGTGTTTTTGAGCTGTTTATTGGGCTAAAACTTACTGCAATTTTATCGTCGATAAATGAGTGTTTAAGGGTGTTTAAACAGGTGTTTATTCATATTTTTCGGTGTTTAAAGCTGTTTAAAGGCTGTTTAAATGACTATTTTTTGATGTGTTGGAAATCATCTAAAGTTAAGGAAATTTTGCTTGAAATCTGTTAATTTATCGTCGGAAATATGTTTGCGGGGAAAAGGTTTAAATATGTGCTTTTCTGTTATATTTTTATGTTTGAATGGCTTTTTGGGAAGAAAAAAGAAGTGATTGAGATAAAAGAGGAGACAAGAAAATCCTTCTCTATTGTGAAAGAGGACATAAACAACCTCAGTAAGTGGATTAAACACCTGGATGAACAGGATTCTAAGCTAGATTATAAACTTATTGAGATGGATGAAAGATTATCGTCGATAGAAACTGATTTGGAAGGAATAAAAAACACTGTGGCTTTTATGCAGGGCTCTGTTTCCAGCAGGGTGTTTAAACAGCAGCAAACAGCCAGGCGTAAACAAACAGCTGTTCAAGGTGTTCAAGATGCTGTTCAAACAGCTGTTCAAACAGGTGGCAGAGCTATTTTAAATAATCTATCAACAATGGAAAGAGCAATGGTTTATGTCTTGTTAAATACAGATATGAAATTAAGTTATGATGATTTGGCTGCGATGCTTGGAAAAAGCAGAGCTACTGTGAGGGGACAGATAAATTCAATCAGGCAGAAAAGTGAAGGATTAATTGAGGAAATAATAGAGGCAAATGGGAAGAAGAGAGTCTTTATACCTGAAGAAATAAAGGAAATAATGCTAAAAACAGGAAAAGTGAGGGCTAGTAAGGGAAGGAAAAAGGAGGAAATAGAGGATTAAACGAATTTTTTATGATATTTTGTTTTAATTTATACTTAAAGCGAACTTTATAATCAAAAAAAGTGGAAAAGTGAGAGTTAAAAAATGCAGAAAACATGTGAAAAATCCTGGGAAAAGATAATGCAAGAGGGAAAAGAGAGAGAATTAATATTTTAAACATATTAAAAGTGAGGGATCTGGCTAAAAAATTAATAAGCCTTAAAACAAGCAAAAATAAGGTTTTTAGGGCTTAGAGAAAGAAAAAAGTGGTTAGCAATAGCTTTATTTATTCGTTATGCCGATTTTATTAAATTTATTGATAATTTGATTTAATAGGGCTTATAAACATAAAAAACAGGCTTAATAGAACTTAATATAATCTTAATATTAATTAAATTTCTCTTAACTGGAGAATTGTGTTTAAACTTGCTATTTTTCTTAATTCTTGTGAAATATGAAGAATAATGCGCTTATTATTAAGTTTTTCTTTAGTAATTGGGATACCTTTTTTCTGTATTTTTCCAATATAATCCCGTATAGAAGATTCACTTAAATTGAGTTTTTCTGAGAGCAGCTTGTAGTCTACATTCTCTCCTGAATCTTCAAGACTATATAAAATAGAGAAAACCTGCATTTCCTGGCTTGTTAATCTTTTAAATTTAAAGCGAACTTCTTTCTTTAACTTATCTAAACTGGCTAGAATTTCAGGGGCTTTTTCTAAATTATTCTCAGGGGCTTTTATCGACGATAAAATTATGTGTTGGTTTGTCTGTTGGTTTGTCTGTCTGTCTGTTGGAACCCCTTTATTTCCTATGGAACTTGGCTTAATAGGGCTTAATAACCCCTTTATTTCGCTTGGAAGTGTTGGAATGTCTGTTGGAGTCTGATATGTGTTGGAATTTACGTGTTGGATTGTTGGAATTGCTTGATTTTGTTCTGAAATATGTTTTAAAGATTCAATTTCTTTTTTTAAACTAGATATTTGTAAAGAAAGCTCTTTAAAACTGGAAATTAGTTCTGAGATATTATTTTTTTGATTTTCCTGTATTTCTTTTTCTGGTTTATTCTCTTGTTTTTCTTTAGATATGGAAGCTAACCTGAAATCATCTATAAATCGAGAAATAATCTGTATTTCGGTTTTAATTTCATTTATTTCCAGCTTTAAACTTGAAAGCTCTTCTCCTAAAGAGAAAATATCTTGTTTTACTTTTTGAAATGCCTCTTTTATTGTTTCATTCATTTTTTTCTTAATTAACAGGGTTTTAAATAGATTTGCTTATTGAATCATATAAATGTTTAAATATATCTTATAATTAAGAATTTTATGTCTGAAGATGAAGGTTTGAGTATAGAAGCAGTATTATTGAGTGCAGGAAAGAGAGGCAAGCCAATTGGCAGATTGGTTTATTCTGAAATAGCAAATGCTATGGAATTTGGAAAAAAAGATTTGCAAAGAAGAGTTAAGGTAATGGTTTATTGTGATGAAAAGGGAATGTATGAGGTTAATTATAGTTTTCAAGGATGTGGCGGATTGGGAATTCATGAACCTTTAATTGGAAGCAAGAAAGAAGCAATAAGAATTGCAAAAAAATTGATAAGAAATTTAGAAATAGGAGTAGAATATATAAGTGGGACATTTTTGAAGAGAGCAGGCAGAAAAATTGTCATTTGTTCTTAAATAGCGAGTTTGTAAGCATCATAGGCTTTTGTTGAGAGCATCCAGCGGCATCTTCTTGAATATGTTGCTCCTTGTGGGTTTTTTCGTATGCAATTCACGAGCTTTTTATCCTGGAGCTCGTGCATCAACTGCTTGATAAATTCTTCATCCCTTGCAATTTCTCTGCTGATTTCTGCTGTAAAAAAAGATTTTGGAAAGTGTTCATAAAGAAGAGCAAGTATGTTTGATTTAATTCTATTTTTCTTTTCTTCTGATATTCTTACCATTTTAAAACTCCCAGTTAGGAATGATAAATTTATACAATTTTTCAATGCTTTTATATTTATCTCTGTTTATTAAAATTAGTTTTTCATTAGGATATTGCAGTTGAAATAACTCCCATTTTTTAATATCTGAACGATTTTCCCATCCTTTCAGTTCATGCCATTCATTTTCCACAAGAAAGCCAGGAGTATAGCTTGTTTTTTTGCCATTGGAAAGGGTAAGAATAAATGTTTTTGGCTCGTATTGATGTTTTTTAGCATAGAAATAATTAAATACTTATTCTTGTTGAGGAAATTTATGAATGAATATGATTTTGACCCTGAAATGGAAAATATTGGGGATTATCGATTACAAGAGGAGAAAGATAATGATGAGGGTAATGAAGTTAGAAGAATAAAAAGCAAGATAAGTATGTTAAATACTCTTAACGAAGAAGAACCATGTAACTTACCAGTTAAATAAATATTTAAATAATTAGTTTGTTAATAGTGATTATGGATGACTATAAAGAAAAGCAAGAAGAAAAGAAAGATGAATATGGGGGAAGAATTGGGGCTGTTGGATTTGGATTGACAAGAGAGCAGCAGGAAGCAATTGCTGATTTGTGGGAATGGCAGGAAAGAAGTTTAAAAAGCAGGATTATAATTGGCGGGCCTGTTGAAGGTGTTGAGAGATTAGATTTAGATTATGATTTGATGGTGATTTAATAACTTTCAAGTTAGAATATAAGTTTATTAACTAGTTCTTAAGTATAATCAATCTGATTTGAAAACATGACAGAACAAGAACAAACTTATAAGCAAGCAAGATTGAGAGAAAAGAAAGAGATAATTGGAGTTTTGCATCCTCTTGTTAAGGAATGGTTTTTTTCCAGATTTCAAGATTTTTCTCTGCCTCAGCTATATGGGGTTATGCCTATTTGGGAAAGAAAAAACATACTTATATCTGCTCCTACAGGAGGGACAAAGACACTAACTGCTTTTTTATCAATTTTAAATTATCTTGTAACTTTAGCTGAAAAAAATGAGCTTGAAGACAAGGTTTATGCTCTTTATATTTCTCCACTCAAAGCATTGAGCAATGATATTTTTGTAAATCTGCTCTCTCCACTTGCTGAAATTGAGGAAATTGCTAACAAAAAAAACATAAAACTGCAGAAAATTCAAGTTAGTCTGAGAACAGGAGACACGAGCGCAGAAGAGAGAAGCAAGATGCTAAAGAAAGTGCCGCATATCCTTATTACAACTCCTGAAACAGCCGCGATTGTTCTTAACTCAATAAAGTTTGTCAAAAAACTTGGGGCTTGTGAGTATGTTATTGTTGATGAGATTCATGCTCTAGCAAATAAGAGGGGAGTTCATTTGTCTCTTTCACTTGAGAGATTAGAAGAAATAAGCAAAATAACTCCAATTCGAATTGGATTGAGCGCGACTATTGCTCCTCTTGAAGAAATTGCAAGATTTTTAACTGGGAATAGAGATTGTTTGATTGCAAATGTTGACACTGGGAAAAAAGCAGATATTTCTATTGTAACTCCTTCTGATTTAATTGAAAGTTCTGCTTATGAGATGCACCAGTCAATGTATAAGAAGATAGATGAGTTAATTCAAGAACATAAAACAACTTTAATTTTTACTAATACTCGCTCGGCTACAGAAAGAGTAATTCATCATTTGAAAGAGATGTTTCCTGCAAGATATCTTGAAAATATAGGGGCTCATCATTCTTCTCTTTCAAAAGAACACAGATTTAATATAGAAAACAGGCTGAGAAAAGGAGAGTTGAAGGTTGTTGTTTCATCTACTAGCTTAGAATTAGGAATTGACATTGGATATGTTGACTTAGTAATTTTACTTGGAAGCCCAAAATCAACTGCTCGCTCACTGCAGCGAATTGGTAGGAGTGGACATAAGCTGCATGATACTGCTAAAGGAAGATTTCTTGTTTTAGACAGAGATGATTTAGTTGAGTGTTCTGTTATGTTAAAAGAGATTATTGAGAGAAAGATTGACAGGGTTTTTATTCCAAAAAACTGCCTTGATGTGCTTTCACAGCAGATTTATGGCATGGCTATTTATAAAAAATGGCAGATTAATGAGATGTTTTCTCTTATAAGAAAAAGTTACTGCTATTCTAACTTAAAATATGAAGAATTTTTAGATGTTATCTCATATCTTGCAGGGGAATATGAGCTTGAACATAGAAATGTTTATGCAAAAATTTGGTATGATGAGAAAACAGGAGAAATTGGCAAAAGGGGGAAACTTGCCCGAGTTATATATATGACAAATATCGGGACAATTCCTGAAGAGAGTTTTGTAAATGTTGTTGTTGCAAGAGGAGAGAGAAGAGAACAGAAAGTTGGAGTGATAGATGAAGCATTTCTTGAGAGAATGAAGCCAGGAGATGTTTTTGTTTTAGGGGGCGCGAGATATCAGTATCTTTATACAAGAGGGATGAATGTTTATGTCTCGTCATCTGTAAACAGGCCGCCAACAATTCCAAGCTGGGCTTCTGAAATGCTGCCTTTGTCATTTGATTTGGCTTGTGAAATTGGAAGGTTTCGAGGATTAATTGAAGAAAAATTAGGGAAAAATTCTGCAGAGGAAACTAAAGAGTGGATTTCAAGTTATTTGCATGTTTCTGATTCTGTTGCGAGAGAGATTTATGATTATTGCTATTCGCAATATAAGTATATTGGAATTCCATCTATTAAAAAAATTATTGTTGAAAAGTATTATGCTGAAAAAAATTATGTTATTTTTCACTCGCTATTTGGGCGCAGAGTTAATGATGCACTCTCTAGAGCAATTGCTTTTCTTGCTGGAAGGCTTGGAAGCAGGGATGTTGAAATCGGGATTTCTGACAATGGTTTTTTTCTGGCTGGAGAGAAGATTGATATAGAAAGGGCAATGAAGCATTTAAACTCAAAAAATATTGAGGAGATTTTAAAAGAAGCTATTGAGAAGACAGAAGTTTTGAAAAGAAGATTTAGGCATTGCGCCACTAGAAGCTTGATGATTTTGAGAAAGTATAAGGGAAGAGAAAAGAGTGTTGGAAGGCAGCAAATGAGCTCGCATTTTTTGATTACTGCTGTGAAGAGAATTACAGGAGAATTTCCAATTTTGAAAGAGGCAAGAAGAGAGGTGTTAGAGGATTTGATGGATATTGAGAATTCGAAGATAGTTTTAAGATGGATTGAGGAAAACAAGATTAAAATTGAATATAAGACAACAAGCCTGCCTTCTCCGTTTTCACTTGGATTGATTATACAAGGATATTCTGACTTGATTAAGATGGAGGATAGAATTGAATTTTTGAAGAGAATGCACAAACTTGTTATGGGGAAGATAAATAGTGATTAGGAAACAGAAAAGTTTATAAAGTTATAACATGTTATAACACTATGGAAATTATAAAAAATGCTGTTAAGGTTGGAAATTCTGCAGGAGTCTTGCTGCCTAAAAAGTGGCTGAATCTGCAAGTCAAAGTGATAGTTGGGCCTTTAAACATTGAGATGGAAGTTTTTGAAATATTGCTGAAAGAAAATTATTTAAAACAAATTTTGGGGGTATATATTGTCGGGAGCTATGCGCGAAATGAGCAAACAATAGATAGTGATGTGGATATCTTAGTTATCACAGATAATATTAATAAAAAGATAAAAAAAGGAAGGTATGAAATTATGCTTGTTTCTAAAAAAAGCCTTGAGAACAGCATTAGGAAAAATATTTTCCCTATAATCCCTATGCTTGTTGAGGCAAAAACAATTATTAATGAGGGCATTAGAAAAAAATATATGAACATAGAGATGAATTCTAGAAATCTTAGATTTCATATAGAAACTACCAACTCTGCAATGAATGTTGTTAATGCTGAGATATCTCTTGCAAAAGAACTTAGGGAAAAGGGAATAAGCGACAATATTGTTTATTCTTTAGTGTTAAGACTGAGAACTTTGTATATTATTGATTGTTTAAGGAAGAATAAAATCTGGAGCAAAAAAGAATTTTTAGAATTAATAAAGAAAATAGGCGGCTCAACTCTTGCTTATGAGGGATATTTGAGATCAAAAAATAATAAAAAAGAAATGAGTGAGCTGGGTATTGAAGAAGCAATTAAGCTTATGAATTATATTAAAAAAAAGAATAAAGAGACGGAAAAATGGCTTCGAGAAAAAAAAGATTAAAGAAACAA
>VGKQ01000001.1 GCA_016866995.1 Candidatus Pacearchaeota archaeon | reverse complement strand
TTTGATAATTTAGTTCATGGGGATAGAGTCAATCCCCATTTTTCTATAGGTTTTCAAGAATTAAATATTGGTGGTCGCATTCCTCCTGTGCTTGAAAGCACAGGTATCCTGCGACTAATGTAATGAATAAAAAAGGAGCAATCGAGTTAAGCATAGGAACAATTGTTATTATTGTTCTTGCATTAATAATGTTGATTCTTGGAATTGTTTTTGTAAGAAGCATAATGTGCGCAGGAATACAAGTTAGCGAAGATCTTGGCTCTGGTGTTAAGAATCAGGTTAGAAATCTTTTTGGAGGAGACAAGTTAGGAGTAAAGTGTGTTGGAGAAAGCGGACAGGAGATAAAATACGGAACAGGAGGAAGAAGACAAGTAGTATGCATAATTAAGACAGATGAACAGACAGAGTATCAGTTAAGAGTCAAGGAAGTAAAAAGTTTAAGCGGAGTTAATACTGCTACAGCTGAGAAATGGATTATAGACCAGGATTGGAAGGGAAAAGTAAGCCCTGGAGGAAATGGGGCAGAAGCTACTGTTTTATTATTAAACATACCAAAAGATGCACCAACAACCTCATTAAAATTGACAATTGAGGCAAAGAATACAAATACAGATTCTGTAACCTCTCATACATTATATATAGATATTGTACCTGTAGGATTTTTCAGGACAACTTTATGTTGATAATATTAACATAATTTTAAGCAAATATTATTTAGATAAGGATATTAATTATTTTTGAAGCAATTTGATATTTAAATTGTTAGTTATATTTAAATATCAAATTAACATATATAGGCATGCTAAAATTATACAATACTCTGACAAGAAAAAAAGAAGTTTTCAAACCAATAAAAAAGGGAAATGTTGGAATGTACAACTGCGGGCCAACTGTTTACTGGTACCAGCATATTGGAAACTTAAAAGCATATATTTTTGCTGATTTATTAAGAAGAGTTCTTGAATTTAACAAGTATAAAGTCAAGCAGGTAATTAATGTTACAGATGTTGGGCATTTAACTTCAGATGCAGATGAGGGAGAGGATAAAATTGAGAAAGCTGCAAAACGCGAGGGGAAAACAGCAAGAGAAATTGCAGATTATTATTTCAAATTATTTTTAGAAGATTTAAAGAAACTTGAGATTAAAAATCCAGATGTCTGGAGCAAGGCAACAGAACATATTAAAGAGCAGATAAACTTGATTAAGAAACTTGAGGAAAAAGGATATACTTACAGAACATCAGACGGGATTTATTTTGACACAAGCAAACTTGATGATTACGGGAAGCTTGCAAAATTAAAGAAAGAAGGATTAAAAGCAGGGGCGAGAGTTTCTATTGGAGAAAAGAAGAATAAAACAGATTTTGCATTATGGAAATTTTCTTCTGAACCGGGAAAGAGACAGCAGGAATGGCAATCTCCATGGGGATTGGGATTTCCAGGATGGCATATTGAGTGCTCTGCAATGTCAATGAAATATCTTGGAGAGTATTTTGACATTCATACAGGAGGAGTGGATCATATTCCTGTGCATCATACAAATGAGATTGCACAATCAGAGGCAGCAACTGGAAAAAAATTTGTAAATTACTGGATGCATGAGGAATTTTTGACATTTAAGGGAGAAAAAGTTTCCAAATCAAAGGGAGGATTGTACACAATTTCTGAATTAGAAAAATCAGGATATTCTGCACTTGCTTACAGATATTTTATTTTAAGTGGAAGCTACAGAAAGCAAATTGATTTTTCACTTGAAATTTTAAAAAATGCGCAGAATTCTCTTGAGAGATTAAGAAATATTATTCAAGAATTTGAGGATGATAAAAAAGAAAATTCAAGCTACTTGAAAGAGTTTGAAAAAGCAATTAATGATGACTTGAATACTCCGCTTGCTCTGCAGGTTTTATGGAAATTGATTAGAGATAAGAAAGCTGAAGGAAAGATTGGAACAATCAGGAAGATGGATTCTGTTCTTGGCTTGAGACTGCTGGAGAAAGAAAAAATTGAAATTCCTGAAGAAATTGAAAAGCTTGCTGAAGAAAGAGAGAAAGCAAGAAAAAAAAGCAATTGGAAGCTGGCAGATGAATTAAGAGAGAAAATTAAGAAAAAGAAATGGCAGATTGATGATTCTGATTCTGGATATAAGATTAGAAAGATTTAATTTTCTCGACGGTAAAGTTAACATTATAAACAAATTTTAGAAAGGTTTAAAAATCATCAAAAACGAGTAGTAATATCCGGCTCTTTTTCTGGAGAAATTAACAAAAAGAAAAGAGCCAGAAATGCAAAAATGAACGCAGTATATTTTGAAGTAACAAGCAAGAAACCCAATGAGAGAATAAATCTTAGAGTAGAAGCCCATCTTGATTTTAGGCAAGCCTATGCAAGATTTGAAGAAGCAAGAAAGAGATTGGCGGCTGCACACGAGGGCAATAAGGATTTAGAAGCTTGTACAGAAAAACTTTATGATGCTGCAGACGAGGTTATATTAGCAAGACAAAAAGCAGCTGCGCATAATATTGAGGTTTATGCAAGAGCAGTAAATAGAAGAGAAGGAGTTAATCTTAATCATCTTAATGTTGAAGTGATTAATTTAGGAATTGTTGGAAGAAATTTTGGAAATGATGCTGATGATAATATAGCTGAAGCAAAAAAAAGATTTTTAGAATATAAAGGAAATGGTGCAGTGATTGCATATGCAATGCCTTGGAAAGCAGACAGAGTGTATGTAGCATTAGGAGGAGCTATTAATGCTCAAAAAGTCATAAAGCTTCTCTTGAAAAGAGGATATATTGTAAGAAGCATTGATGATATTCCAAACGAAATTGTTGGAATGAAATTTGGAATTCCTGCTGCGAGAAGTTATGTGCCCGAAATTCCAAAAGCTGCAGAAACAAAATATGAAAAGCCTGTTAGTGTGAGAGCAGAAAAAACAACTCCTGAAACAGTTGCAATAAGAAAACAATTCAGAGAGGGAAAAATAAGCGAGAGAGAGATGAAACGAAGACTTAATAAAGTTGCAAAACCAGTTGAATCAGTAGCATAATTTATAAACTCTGAGAAGATTTAAGATGAGAAAAAAATGCGAAAATAAAAAAGAGAACGAAAAAGAGTGCCCTTGTTCTGAAATTGATTGTGAAAATCATGGAATTTGCTGCCAGTGTATCTTATATCACAGGAAAAATGGAGACAAGCCTGCTTGCTTGAGATAATTTTTTAATTCTTAATTATATTAAACTATATTATTTTACATTAATTTTATAAATGATTAGTTATTTAATTATTAAGAGAAAAGATGACAAAAAAGAAGCAGGAAAAAAGAGATATAGAAATAGAATATACTTATCTGAAACTTGGATACAAGCCAAAAGAGGATATTATCTGCTTGTTTAGGATTGAGCCTGCTTCTGGCTATACTATGAAAAAAGCTGCTGAGAATGTAGCTCTTGAATCTTCAATTGGAACATGGACAACAATCCCTGAAAAAAAGTATATGATGCATCTTGGTGCAAAAATATTCTCAATCAAGGGAAATCTTGTGAAGATAGCATATCCTTCTGAGCTGTTTGAGAAGGGAAATGCGCCAAATATTCTTTCAAGTGTTGCAGGAAATATTTTTGGAATGAAAGCTGTGAAAAATTTAAGATTAGAGGATATTTCTTTTCCAAAAAGCATTGTAAAAAGTTTCCAAGGCCCTTTTCTTGGAATTGAGGGAATAAGAAAAACACTTGATGTCTGGAATCGCCCGTTTCTTGGAACAATAGTCAAGCCAAAGCTTGGATTAAAGCCAGAAGACCATGCAAAATCTGCTTATGATTCCTGGCTTGGGGGTTGTGATTTTGTAAAAGACGATGAAAATTTATCAAGCCAGGATTTCAACAAGTTTGAGGCAAGGCTATCAAAAACACTTGAAGCAAGAGACAGAGCAGAGGAAGAGACAGGAGAGAAAAAAGCTTATCTTGTTAATGTTAGTGCTGAGACTGAAGAGATGATTAGAAGAGCAGAGCTTGTAAAGAAACAGGGCGGAAAATTTATTATGATTGATGTTGTAACTTGCGGGTTTTCTGGATTGCAGACATTAAGAGAAGCTAACTTAAAATTAGGAATTCATGGGCATAGGGCAATGCATGCTGCATTTACAAGAAACAAGAAACATGGAATGAGGATGATTGTTCTTGCTGATTTCTGCAGATTGATTGGAGTAGACAGCCTGCATATTGGAACTGGAATTGGAAAATTAGAAGGAGATATTAAAGAAATTCATGAGCTTGAGGAAGAAATTGAATATAATAAAAACCGAGAGACACAATTAAGACTGGCACAGGACTGGTATGGAATTAAGCCAACTTTGGCTGTATGTTCGGGAGGATTGCATCCAGGACATGTTCCTTTTTTAATCAGGCATTTGGGAAGAGATATAAGCATACAGATGGGCGGGGGAATTCACGGGCATCCTGATGGAACAAGAGTTGGAGCGATTGCAGCAAGGCAGGCTATAGATGCAGCATTACAGCATATTTCTCTTGAGAAATATGCTGAGAGATATCCTGAGTTAAGAGATGCCTTGGATTTATGGGAAAAATAATTAATATTATATTTTCTGTTATTAATTGGATATAATAACACAATAATATTTAAAACCTGATTTTTAGATAAAACTTGATGAGAATAGCATATTTTTCAGAGCTTAGTGGAGAAGAAAATTTTTATGCTTCATTAAGAACAGAGTTGCTTAGATTTGCGAGAAATCCAAATCCAGGATACGAGTTTGATGAGAAAACAAGAGAGGCAAGAAATCTTCCAGACAGAGAATTTCTTGATTTTTTAATTAACTTGAGGCATTATGATGCAGTTATGTTTTATGTTGGAGAGACACCACTAGGATATTTGGGATTTCAGAGAAAAGGAGATAAAAGAGTTGATGCTTGTTTTATTTATGCTGTTCAAAAAAGCACAGACAGTGCAATGAATTTTATGCTGGAATTTATAGAAGATTGCAGGAAAAGAGAAATAAGAAAAATATTCACAACAAGAGGAAAAACAAGAGAAAACACAAAAATTGAAAATCATGCTGCTGTTGTCAGAGTTTTACATAGGTTAAAGGAAAACTCAGAAGAGCAAAGAAGAAGAATAGAAGTTAATCCATATAAGGGATTAATTAAATTATTATACTAAAATGAAAGAAAGAGAAAAGGAAAGCAAACTTGCTGAATTATGGGATGAGGCAAAAGAAAATTGTATTGTTAATAAAACAGGATTTGCTTTTCCTGTTATATTTGCAGGATATTTAATAAAATATGCCTATGAAAGCATGAGAGATTTTTTATACAGCAGAATGAGATAATAAGATTTAAAATCTGGTTTGTTTTAATCTATTTATGAGATTTCGTGAATTAAAATTAATCTCGGGAAAACTTGCACTTGCCGGAAAAAATGCAGAGACAAATGAGAAACTTGTCAAGCAGGCAGGAGAAAATGAGATTGTCTTGCATACATCTTCTCCGGGCTCGCCTTTTGTGAACATAAAAGCAGAAAAAACAAGCAAGAAAGATTTGAAAGAAGCTGCAATATTCTGCGCAAAATACTCGCAGGCGTGGAAAAAGCCAGAAAAAAAGCAGGATATTGGGGTGGATTATTTTCTTGGAAAAAATATTTTCAAGCTTCCTGGAATGAAACTTGGAACTTTTCTTGTAAAAAAGCACAAAACAATTATTGTCAAGAAAGAAGAGATTGAAAAATGATACAAACATCAATGCAAATCGGGAAAAATGGATTAACAGAAGGAATTTTGCAAGTATTAAAAAACTCGTTCAAGACGCATGATATTGTGAAGATTTCTGTGCTTAAATCAGGAAGGGAAAAAGAAAAAGTGGAAGAAATGGCTGAGGAAATTGTTGATGAACTTGGAAAAAAATACACTGCAAAGATAATCGGCTTCACGATTATTGTGAGAAAGTGGAGAAAAGAACAGGCACAAAAGTAAAATGATTAAAAAAAGAAAAGATAATTGTATTATACATAACAATAATTAATATAAACCTTAATTTTCTTGGTTTTTTATGGCAGTTAAACTATCTCGGCGCCTTGCAGAAATGGGAAGAAGTACAGGATTAGAGGAAGCATTCAGAAAGCAGGGAGTTGGTGAGGATGATGTTCTTGGAAGAATTAGAGTTCTCACTCATAATGTCGGACTTGTAGAAGAATTCTGGCCAATGAGACTTGCATCTGGAGTAATTGTTAATGAAAGAGATTTGCCAAATTTGCCTTCTAACAATTTGAATGAAGTCTACAAAAGGTTGTATAGATGTTATTGCGAAGCTCTTTAGAAAAGGTTTATAAAGCTGAAATCTGAAGAAATTATGAGTTAATCACCCCGAGTGATTCTATTGTCGAAAGGCAAGCTCAATTATAAAATGGCAGTATATGATATTCCTGCAGATGAATACAACAAGAAGCTAGCAGAGGCTTTGAAGAAACTTGAAGAGTTTGAAGCTCCTGAGTGGAGCTATTTTGTCAAGACAAGTGTTGCAAGAAGCAGGCCTCCTAATGAGGAATTCTGGCATAAAAGAGCTGCTTCAATTTTAAGGCAAATTTATATTAAAGGTATTGTGGGAGTTGGAAGATTAAGAACAAGATATGGAGGAAGAAAAAAAAGGGGAATGAAGCCAGAAGAATTCAGAAAAGCTTCTGGAAAAATGATAAGATTAATGCTGCAACAGGCAGAGAAAGCGGGCTTGCTTGAAAAATCATCTGGAAAGAAAAAGGGAAGAAAACTCACAAGCAAGGGAATTAAATTTTTAGAGGGAATAAAGTAATATTAAATATACTAAAAATTGAATTAATAATTAAAATAAGGAAATAAACCAATTAATAATTTATGGAAAATTAATAACAGAAAATAAAATTAATGATAAATAATAAGTGAGATAATTTGAAGATGACAAAACACTATCAGAAAAAAGTAAAACTTGGAACTCATGGAAAAAGAATGAAATGGGCGCCTGTCTGGACTGTGATAAAAAAATACGGACAGGGAAAAAGAATTCATCCAAGCAGAATGACTAGAGTAAAGAGAAGCTGGAGGCAAACCAAGCTCAAGATTAAACCAAGGAGAGTTCACAAGAGGTTTATAGGATAAGATGGAAAAAACTCAATTTAAATATTTTGAAACAGAAGAAGATTTGATTAATTATATGGTTAGCATAGGGGTAAGGAAAAAAGATTTGTTGGATAAATTGACTCATGAAAGAGAACATGCAAGAAAGGCCCGTGAATTGGGATATGATGATATTAAGTGGGGGTATAGGGTAATTTATGACGATAAAACAAGGAAGGTTATTGAATGGAGATATTTAATTAAAGTTGAAGGAGTTATGCCAGAGGACGCAATAAAAATAGCAAAATCTCCGGAAAAAGTAAGTGATTTAGATGAGAAAAATGTAGAGACCGCACAGATCGTGAAAGCTTTAGATGATATAGGATATCCTAGAGGATATATAGACAAAAATGGAATGAATATTCCAAGTAATATATAAAATAAAAAATAAAATGGCAGCAGAAAAAGAAGACAAAATTGTATTGGAAAGAGAATATGTTGTGCCTCTTAGAAAAAAATGGCTCAATTCTCCTGAATATAAAAGAGTGAATAAGGCAATGAAAGCATTAAAACAATTTCTTGTGAGGCACATGAAAATTTATGACAGGGACTTGAAAAAAATTAAGATTGACAAATATCTGAATGAGGAAATGTGGATGAGAAGCATAAGAAAGCCAATGAATAAGATTAAAATCAAGGCAAAGAAATTTGAGTCTGGAATTGTAAAAGCTGAATTAGCTGAAATTCCTGAATTTATCAAGTGGAAGATTGAGAAAGAGAAGAAGAAAAGTGCAGGAAAAATTGAAAAGAAGCCTGAACCAGAAAAGAAGCCAGAAGAGAAAAAAGAAACAGCTGAAGAGCAAAAAGCAAAGGAAGAGAAGAAAGAAGCTGTAAAAGAAGCAGGATTAAAGCAGGCTGAAAAAGTTGCAAGAGAGAGAAAGCATGAAGTAACTGAGAAAAAAGGAATAAAAAAGCCATTGGCAAGAAAAGCATTGCAGAAGTAAATTAAGCTACTCGTCTAAGCTTTGGAACAGCTTCTCTATGCCACCATAGATTAAAGACAAGAGATGATAATGTGTGTTCTGCCATAATATCTGCCAAAAAGGAATTTCCACGTTTAGCCATTCCTGCTGCTTTATCAAAACCCTCTGCTGCTTGAATATAATCTAAATATGCTTTTGGATTTTGCTCTGATGCTGCAAGACTTCTGCACAATTCTGCTTTTCCAAAATATCTTTGAGCATTGTCCATATTAATATATAATTTATGCATTTAAAAGAATTTATATAAGCAAAAATATAATTGAAAATATGAAACTTAGAGAGAAACTTGAAGAACAGTCAAATCCAAAGAAAGCAAAGCTTCTTCAGAGATTTTTTAAAACCGGGAAAGGAGAATACGGAGAAGGGGATGTTTTTCTTGGAATTTCTGTTCCTGAAACAAGAAAAATTGCAAAAGAATTTTGTAATATTAAATTAGAAGAAATTCAGAATAGTTTGAATTCTGAAATACACGAAGAAAGACTTGCTGCTTTATTGGTTTTAATTGAAAAGATGAAAAAGTCAGATGAAAAAGAAAAAATATTTAATTTATACTTGAAAAATGCCAAGAATAACAGAATAAATAACTGGGATTTGGTAGACTTGAGTGCGCCAAGAATTGTAGGAGGGTTTTTGCTTGATAAAGACAGAAAAATTTTATATGGGCTTGTCAAAGGAAATTTATGGGAAAGAAGAATTTCTGCACTTGCATGTTTTGCATTTATTAAAGAAAAAGATTTTTCTGATGCCCTGAAAATCTCTGAAATTTTATTGAAAGATAAGCACGATTTGATGCATAAGGCTGTTGGCTGGATGCTGAGAGAAATAGGAAAAAGAGACAAGCAGGAACTTGAAAAATTTTTAAAGAAAAATTATAAAATTATGCCAAGAACAATGCTGAGATACTCTATTGAAAAATTTTCTGATAAAGAGAGAAAAGCTTATCTCTCTGGAGAAGTCTGAGCAACAAGAGCATCAAGAACCCTGTCTGTCATTGCCTGCATATCCTGCTCAATCTTGGAATCATAAACTCTTTCTCCAAATTTTGATACTTCTATTTGCTTTCCATACACTCTGACAATAAAATCAGTTCCTTCTGGCTGATAGCTTAATTTATGCCCTCTGTTAAATTCCTGCCTGCTTATGTTTGCTCTGACAAGCCTTCCGTCTAAAGACAAATCAAAACCATATCCAAAATTAGGAACATAATTAATCTTGCCATGTCTGTTTAATTTATCAACAGCATCTTGAATTTTTGTTATTTTCTTTTCTCTTTCAGGAGTATGAGAATCTATGTATAATTCTCCAGCAATCGGAATTCCCATAACTGCAAGACCTGCCAGTATCATTCCCCCATACTGAAGGAGATTTCTTCTGCTTATTCTAGTATCTGTATTTGGCATAAAAATACTGACAAAATTGGGTTTAAAAATCTTTATATAAGCAGGAATATAATTAAAAATATGGAGAAAACAATCCAGGAATTATTGAATTTCAGCATAATTAACATTGACAAGCCGAGCGGGCCTACTAGTTTTGGAGTTGATGTTATTGTGAAAAAAATGCTCGGCTTGAACAAAACATCGCATTTTGGCACTCTTGACCCGCAAGTAACAGGAGTTCTGCCTATAGCTCTGGGAAGAGCCTGCAGATTAAGCGATTATTTTATGCATAAAAACAAGAAGTATGTTGGAATTATGCGAGTTCATCAGGAAATTTCAAGGGAAAAACTTGAGGAAGAAATTTCAAAGTTTATAGGAAAAATAATGCAACTTCCGCCTGTAAAATCAAGAGTTAAAAGAGAAATTCGCGAGAGAGAGATATTTTCATTTAAAATTCTTGAGAATGATGGAAAAGATTTTCTTTTTGAGACAGAAGTCCAGGCAGGAACTTATATTCGTAAGCTGATTTCAGATTTGGGCAATAATATTGGAGGAGCCCATATGCTTGAATTAAGAAGAACTCAAGCTGGAATTTTTTCTGAAGAAAAAATTATAAATATGTATGAGTTTGAAAAAGCTGTTTCTGATTGGAAAAATGGGAATGATGAGAAGTTAAGAAAAATTTTAATTCCGGCTGAAAAGGCACTGGAAAAAGTTCTTACTTGTGTTCAAATTAAACAAAATATGATTAAACAATTATTAACCGGAAAACCAATTCATAAGGGAGAAATAAAACTACTTGGAGAAGAAAAATTTGCTGTTTTTTCCCAGGATAAATTTATAGGAATTTATAGGAAAGTTAATGAGAAAGATATTATAGCAAGAGCTGAATTTGTTTTTAATTAGTATTCTGTTATTAATACAACTTATATTTTTTATGTTTATTATATTATAAATTAATTTATTTAATAAAACAGTAAAGGGGCATTTTGTGACATTAATATTAAAGTATATATTTGATTTTTCAGAGAAAAAGGTTTAAAAAGTTTGAAAAAGTGAATTTTTTATGAGTAAAGTTCCAGCCGATGTGTCTATAGTAAGTTATGGAAGCCAATTAAGTATAGCAGAAGTATTCCATGGTAGAGTTTATAGAGATCCTCCTACAGAAATTCAGGTTAGTTCTGAAAGTCCTATCGCAAGAGAGTTAAATAGGCAAGCAAGAAGAGATTTGGGAAGAACCTTAAGATTTGTAACTGTTAATGGAAGAGAGTATAGAGTTTATGAAAAAGGCAAAGCGCCAAACACTGCAATATTTGCTGCGCTCGCTTATAATCCTTCAGGAGATGCAAAGGTTTATAGAGTTCAGTGTAGAAAAGAAGAAGATTTAGGTGATGGCTTGGCTCGTTTAACTACACAACTTAGAGAAGAGGACGCTAGAAAAGCTAGAATGCGAAAGCAATGATTTAACAAAAATCTTAAAAACTAACTTAACTTATTCTAAAGATGAGAGAATTTATTTATTTTTCAAGCAAGGCAAGAACTAGTGGGAATTTTGATGATTTGATGAAAGCAGGAAGAATGGATATTGCGCTTCATGTTGTAATAAATGCTTTCTTCTTGTCTCATAAATTAAGAGATGATACTAAATTGCATCTTGTATTTTATGGGCCTCCAAATCCTCCAATGCATCTTGAAATGTTTCCCGGCTCAAGTATCCCTGAGACAGGAGCACAAGTTAAAGATGACAAGCCAGATATAAGCAAGAAGGATGTTGCTGGCTTGATAAAAAAAATGTTGTTCAAATTTAAAGATGGGCAGAAAACAAGAGTTTGGAATGGGTTTTATATAGAAAAAAAGCCGTTATTTAAGCTCATAGAAGAATTAAAGCAAGAAGGAAAAAATATTTATCTGCTTGATGAGAAAGGCGAGAATATTAGAAATATGAAAATTGAGAAAAATCCTGTTTTTGTGCTTGGAGACAACGAGGGTTTTCCAAACAAGGAATTAAAGAGATTGAAAAAAATCTGCATTCCTGTTTCTGTTGGAAAGAAAATTTATTTTGCATCTCAGGTAGTAACTATTGTAAATCATGAATTAGATGAAAGAGAAAGCTGAATAAATATAACTTTAATAATACAATAAAACATCAATGATAATTGTAAAATTAATTAATGTAATTATGATATTTATATAGTTAATAAAGAAACTAATTTTAATTATTAATTTGATAATTGTAATTTTTATTTAGAATATCAAGATTGAAAATTTATTTAGAATATCAAAAAAATTATAAAGTTTTTTTGGCAGAAAATATAGCATATATCATAATATATTTTCTGCATTGATAATTTTTATAAATCTTGTTTCCATATTATTAGTGTCCCAAAATCATTTTAAGCTTGTATATGATTATGACTGCAGAAAGAATAAAGGCGATTATCTAGAAATTGTCTGCTATCTTGCTTCTAAGCTTGTGAGATTTGAATTATGCCCTGTAAAAGATGAAAGAACAATGCTTGAAATAGGGGACAGAAGATTTTCATATGAAGAATTTAAGAGAAATTTTGCTGAGATAGAAAAACTTGTTGATGCTGAATTAAAGCAAGAACAAGATTAATCCCATTTTCTGCTTAATTCATCTTTTTCATGCAAGTGAGCAATATAATCTAATTCAGAATCATCTAATCCCATTTCTCTAAGAATTCTCATCTCCTTTTTCAGGCTTATCTCTTTGTTTTTTTGCATTTTTCATCCAGGCCGGATATAAACCCTGAGAGAAGCCCTTTTCAAAGAGATTGTCGGGCTTCTCCTGGGCGAAAAGAGGTGACTATGGTTTGATTATGATTTCCTCGGGTGAGGAAATGAAATTTAACTTCTTTTAAGCTTAAAATATACAGGAAAATGCCTTTTAAAGCAATTGTGAACAGTTATTCTGAATAGAAAGTATGAAATGAAGTTTCATAAGCTTTTTAAATAAAATTAGAGTTTATCGAAGAGGAAAGGAAAATATGAAAATCGTTTTTACTCCTGACTGGTTTCTTGAAGGCGATGTTTTAATTGAATTTTTCAGTTTTGCAATACTGGCTTTGTTTTTTATTTTTGCCTATAAAAATTACAAACTGAGCAGGAACAAGAATTTTTTGTATCTTGGAAGCGGGTTTTTGCTTGTTGCCCTTGCTGAGGTTGCAACAGTGTTTACAAAACTTCTATTGTATTATGATTTTTATGCTGCTGATTTCACCCAGAACGTCGGAAAAATGATTGTAAGCAGCAATGTTCTAAGTTCTGTTGATTTTATTTATTATGCCGGGTTTTTCTTCAATAAGCTTCTGACACTTGCGGGTTTTTATATTATTTATAGAATTAATATGAAAAAACAGGCAAAAAAAGATATTATTCTTGCTGCATATTTTCTTATTATAATAGCATTATTCGGCTGTATATTTCATTATTATTTATTTCATTTAACACTTCTCCTGCTGCTTATATTTATAATGCAGAATTACACTGCAATTTATGAGAAAAATAAATCCAAGAACACTATTGTCTTGATTGCTTTGTTTGGAATGCTTGCATTGAGCCAGATAATATTCCTCTTCTCCAAGATTGAGTTTTATGCTGTTATTGCACAGGTTATACAATTAGTAAGCTATTTAATCCTTCTTTTCCTTATGATAAGGATTATAGGGGCTAAAAATGATAAACAGAAAAAGAAGCAGAATAGAGATAATATCAGATATGCTGGCAATAATTCAAGAAAAGGGCGGTAAAATTAAGCCTACTCATTTAATGTATAAAGCTAACTTATCTCATAACCAGATGAAACTATATCTTGCTGAGCTTGAGAAAAATCAGTTGATTGAGAAAATTGAAGTTGATGGAAAGCAGAAAATTACAATAACAAAGAAAGGCAGAGAATTTTTCCACAAGTATGCCCAGATGAAAGAGTTTGAGAAGACTTTTGGATTATAGGCAAAAGTCTTGATTTTTATTAATTAATGTTAGATTAATTTATTTATATTTTTTAGTATAGATAATTATAAAAATCCTAATTAACTGCTTTTTTCATAAGAAAATGAAAAAAGCTGTTCGAGTTTATTATAAGGGAATTGTGCACGGGATTTTTTTGAGGCAGTTTTTCAAGGAAAATGCTGACAAAAGAAATTTAAAGGGTTTTGTAAGAAATCTCGAGGATGGAAGAGTTGAAGCTTTTTTGCAGGGTGAGAAAGAAATGGTTGATGAGATGATTGAAGTTTGCAGAATAGGACCGAGACACAGCCAGACAAAAAGCGTTGATGTCAAGGAAGAAAAGTGGCAGGATGATTTCACTGAATTTAAGGTTTTGAGTTTTTGATATTTTAAGATAGATTTTTATATTATCTTTTTCTGTTTATATTATGGGAAGAGAAGAGTTAATTGTAAAAGAGAGATTGAAAAAAATTGAAGAGCTGAGAAAGCTTGGAATTAATCCATATACTTACAAGTTTGAAAATAAACAAGCAAGTTCAGATTTGCAGGAGAAGTACAAGAAGTTAAAATCCGGCTCAAGAACTAAGAATAAAGCGAGAGTTGCAGGGAGAGTTATGATTATACGAGATATTGGAAAATTAATTTTTTCCAGTATTCAGGATGGAAGCGGAAAAATACAAATTCAGCTTCAGGAAGGAGAAACTCCTAAAAAAGATTTGGAATTATTCAAAAAATATGTTGATTCAGGAGATATTATTGGAATAGAAGGAACAATTCTGAGAACAAAGAGAGGAGAGTTGACAGTTCTTGCTAAGAAAATTGAAGTTTTAACTAAGGCAATTCTGCCTCTTCCTGAAAAGTGGCACGGGTTGCAGGATGATGAAGAAAGATTAAGAAAAAGATATCTTGATATTATCTCAAATCCTGAAACAAAAGAACTTTTTATCAAGAAGCAGAAATTTTGGCAGACAATAAGAAATTTTCTGCTTGAAAGAGGATTTTTAGAAGTTGAAACTCCTGTGCTCGAAACATCAGCAGGAGGAGCGGCTGCTAATCCATTCAAGACACATCATAATTCTCTTGATGTTGATGTTTTTCTGAGAATTTCTATGGGAGAATTATGGCAGAAGAAATTAATGATAGCGGGATATGAGAAGACATTTGAGATTGGAAGGCAGTTCAGGAATGAGGGCATGGATATGGAGCATTTACAGGATTATACTCAGATGGAATTTTATTGGGCATATGCTGATTTTAAAGATGGGATGAAGCTTGTTGAAGAGATGTACAAAAAAGCTGCAAAAGAAGTTCTTGGCACTTTGAAGTTTGAAACTCATGGCTATAAAGTTGACTTGGGGAAAAAATGGGAATTATATGATTACAAGAGCGTGATAAAAAAATATACTGGAATTGATATTTACAAGGATGATGAGAAAAAAATAATAAAAAAAATTGAAGAGCTTGGAATAGAGTGTGATAAAAATCTTGGAAAATGGAGATTAGTTGATAATTTATGGAAATTCTGCAGAAAAAAACTTTTAGGTCCTGGATTTCTTGTGAACCAGCCTGTTGAACTTGCTCCTCTGGCAAAAACAAGCCGAGATGATGAGAAAGCAGTAGAACAGTTTCAGGTTATAATTGCGGGAACAGAGCTTGGAAATGGGTATTCTGAACTAAATGATGCTCTTGAGCAGGAAAAGAGATTTATTGAACAGGCTAAAGAGAAGGCAAAAGGAGATAAAGATGCTATGGAACATGACAAGGAATTTGTAGAAGCTTTGAAATATGGGATGCCTCCAACCTGCGGGTTTGGAGTTTCAGAAAGATTGTTCTCGTATCTTGTTGACAAGCCAATAAGAGAATGTGTTATTTTTCCCTTGATGAAGCCTGAGGGAAAATAAATATTATTTTATTAATGTTTATGAATTGATTATGTTAATTAATAATTAAAGAAATATTTATCTATAATTAATTTGAAATTATATATTTATTTTTGAAAGACAGATTTATAAACTACTAAAAATTAGCAAAAAAATGATTTCACGTGAAAAAGCTCTTGAGCTTCTTAAGTCAATGCCGCAGACAGAAGCTGACATGAATCATTATCTTGAATCAGAGGCAATTATGAGAAAATTAGCTTCCAAGTTGAATGAAGATGTTGAATATTGGGGCATGCTTGGCTTGCTGCATGATGTTGACTGGGCTTTAACCCGAGATAATTGGCAGGAGCATTGCACAAAAGCTCGCGAGATACTTGAGAAAGAAGGTTTTGATGACAATTTTATTGAAATTATCCAATCTCATGGGTACGGGTATGATGCTATTCCTTGTTTTAAAGATAAAAAAAGAACAAGCAGGATAGAACACTGCCTTGCTGCTGCTGAAACACTTACAGGAATAATTTATGCATATGCTTTGATGAGAGGAAAAAATATTTCTGATATGGAAGCCAAGGGACTTGGAAAGAAATTTAAAGATAAGAGGTTTGCTGCTAATTGCGACAGAAATATTGTGAAAGAGATAGAACTTGTGGGAATAAGCTTGGATGAGTTTTTCTTGCTGTCCATTGAGGCTATGAAAGATATAAAAAGCGAGATTGGCTTAGAATAAAATGACAGATTTAATCATAAAAAGCAAGATAAAAGAGGCTGTTCCTGAGTTGAATGTAGCTGCTGAAGTTGTGGATGCTCTGAATAAGAAAGTTGAAAACTTGCTTAAAGAGGCGAGCGAGAGGGCAAAGGCAAATGGAAGAAGAACACTGCAGGCAAGAGACTTGTAAATTGTATTAGTTCTTATCTGTAATTAATGTCATATAACATTAAGGGAATTATTTTGCAAAATTTAGTTTTAGTTATTTTAATTTTATATTTGGGTTATGGGAAATAATTAAGATTTTTGAACTAGCTCAAAAATCTTCTCATGCAGTAATCTACAAGCTCTTCATCTTGTATCTGGCGGGTTTCTGTTTCTGTCCTAATCATGAAGATTTTTCTGCCCTCTAAGTTCAGAAAAATCCTGCTTCTGCTTGGCTGGACTTTTATGTTGCAGACAAGTTTGTTATTGATTTCCTCGAAGGTGAACTTAATATAATCATTAAGATTATTGTAAATTTTAAACGGGAAATATGCCCTGATAATGTCATCTATAATCATTCTCTTGTATCCATCCTGCGAGTTGTCCTTGCCTTGTGCTTTTAATTTCTCCAAATCTTTTTCTATTCCAACTATCTCAAACTCTCCTTTCTCGTTCTTTTTTTCCTTAACTCCGATTATTAGATTTCCTCCCTGTGAGTTTAATAAAGCTACAATTGAACGAGCAATTATAACCTTAGATGCCTTGTGCTTGTGTGTGTGCAAGTCATTTGACTTGCTTTCTGCAATCTGCTGGTTTGTATAATTTAAGCTCCATAATGCTTCTGA
This sequence comes from Candidatus Pacearchaeota archaeon, assembly GCA_016866995.1. Classification (GTDB taxonomy): domain Archaea; phylum Nanobdellota; class Nanobdellia; order Pacearchaeales; family GW2011-AR1; genus VGKQ01. Next base: position 71,921 of record VGKQ01000001.1, on the reverse strand, counting down.
TTTGAATTCTCTCTGATAATTTTCACCTTTTTTTATCAGTTTTTCTGCCTCGCTTTCTGCTTTCTTTTTATCATCTATAATTTTCTGGACTCTTCCAACTTCTCCTGTTTTTAGAAGAACCATTTTTCCCTTCTCGCTTTCTTTTGTTCCTATTTCTTCAACTATTCCTGTAATATTTTTCTTTTCTCTTGTTAAAATTTCAACTTTCATTCCTTTTTTGATTTCTTCTGTCATTTTTCAAAAATTTTATGATTATATTAAATAAATAATTTATTGGGGTTAATTGGGGTTTTCTTTATTTATAATAACAAAAAGTAGCTTGAATATAAAAAACTAAGCTACTTTTTGTCAGGAGTAAAATATGAAAATAGAAAGATTTATATATAAGTTTATATATAGATTAATATGGAAATATATAAACATATGAAGATAATTCACTATCCAAGTTTGAAGACTGTGTTGATGATTGAAAAAGTTTTGAAAGAAGCAGACTTGGCTATTGATAGAGAAGAGATTAAGAGAAGATTACCTGTAAAAATTATGCACCAAACTCTTAATTTAGTTCTCGTTTATTTGGAAGAAAAAGGCATGATTATAGATGGGCATAAGGGCGTATTATGGATTTACAATCCCTCAAAAAAATTAAAAAGGGCTATTGAAAAGGCAAGAGAGATATAATATGTATCATGGAAAAGAGGTAGTTGTAAAATTATCAGAAGAAGCTGAAAAGGTTTATGATGAACTGAATAAAATTGTTGGAGAGGAAAAATCAAAAGGAGTTGAAAGCTCTTTTCACCAAACATTGTTAAGGAGCATAAACAGAATCAAAGAATTATTGAAAATAAATCCTTTTGCAGGAGACCAAGTTTCAAAATTTAGAATTCCACAAAAATATGATAAAAAATATGAAGCTGAAAATGTCTGGAGAATTGAACTTGCTGATAGATGGAGATTAGTTTATACAATAAATGGAAATCAAGTAGAAATAATTACATTTATTATGGATATCTTTAGTCATAAAGATTATGATAAAGTTTTTGGATATAAAAGCTGAAAATGGGAAATAAAGAGAAAGGAGATTAAGCTACTTTTTATGAGGGGTAAAAGAAAGGTTTATAAAAGTGAAAATACTGAGGGGGGATAGGCAAAGAGAGTTCTGATAGGAATGAAATGCAAATTGAAAGTTTAAAATTACGTGAAGATATAAGAGTCTTTGATGAAAATTTGGAAAAAATTGCTAGGGAGGCTCTGGATGAACTACCGATTAGATTGAGGGGTGGTGGGAGTGTTGAAGACCCCTTCTTAATGGATGTTACAATTTCTCTCACGAGAAAAGACCCGCCAGTAGCAGTTAGATTAAGGCCCGTACAAAGCGCCGAATATCTTGGATTGGAGAATTTATCTCCGGATAAGTATGAGTTAAATTTTTATACAGGTTATTATACATGTCTTAGAATACACGATAAAAAAAGGAAGGTAATATTTTTTCTGGAGAATTCTTGCAGCCAAATAGGAAGAAAAGAAGAAACAACCGATACAAGAGGCTAATTTAACTTTTCTTTATTAAAAAGTATTAAAAACTATTAATTCTAAACTTATTTATGAGTAACAAGGAAAAAGGGGCGAATGCTGAACGCGAGCTTTATGCTATGTTTATAGATAACTCTTTCAGGGCTGTTCGAGTAGCTGGCTCTGGAGTTATGGATAATACATCATGCGACTTGATTGCTGGGAAAATTGGGAAAAAATATTGTGTTGAGTGCAAGGCAAGCAAGAAAAGAAGCAAGTATATAACAAAAAAACAGATAGAAGAATTTATGATATTCTCTGAGATATTCGGGCTTGAGCCTGTTATAGCTGTGAGATTTAACAGAGAAGGGTGGTTTTTTCTTTCTCCTTCTGAATTAATTAATAGTGGGAAAAATTTTCTTGTTTCTCTCGAGCTTGCGAAAGAAAAAGGAAAGAGATTTTCCCAGTTTTTTGAATAGTATTCTGTATTATAGTTAAATTTTTAAGATAAGCTGAATTGCTTCTTTTATGAAAGAAGCTTTATTCTACAAAAAGCTTGGAAGTGGGATTGTTCAATGCGAGTTATGCCCGCATTTCTGCACACTGAAAAACGGGGAAAAGGGAAAATGCAAGGTGAGAGAGAATAGAACAGGAAAATTGTTTTCTCTTGTTTATGAAAAGCCGTGTTCAATTGCCCTTGACCCTATTGAAAAAAAGCCATTATATCATTTTTATCCTGGTTCAAAAACATTGTCTCTTGCAACTTTTGGCTGCAATTTATCATGCCAGCACTGCCAGAACTGGCAGATTTCACAGAAGTTTATTGAGAAAATAAGAGAAGCTTCTCCACAAGAAATAATTGAAATGGCAAAAAATGTGAACAGCAAGATAATATCATTTACCTACACAGAGCCTACAATTTTTTACGAGTACATGCTTGATATTGCAAAACTTGCGAAAAAAGAGGGAATGAAAACAGCAATGGTAAGCAACGGATACATAAATCCAGAGCCATTAAAACAGCTTCTTCCTTTTATTGATGCTTTTAATATAGACTTAAAGGGAAATGATAAGTTTTACGAGAAAATTTGTGGCGGAAGAATTCAGCCTGTTCTAAAAACAATTAAAATAATACATAAAGCAGGAAAGCATCTTGAAATTACAAATCTGCTTATTCCCGGATTAAATGATTCTGATTCTGAAATCAAAAAAATTGTTTTTTGGATTAAAGTTAATCTTTCTGATGATGTTCCTCTGCATTTTTCAGCATTCTTTCCTCACTATAAGCTTGTAAATGTGAAAGAAACACCTGCAGAGACAGTAATTCATGCTGCTGAAGTTGCAAGAAAGCTTGGAATGAAAAACGTGCATACAGGCAATATTTGAAGCATAAACAAAAACTATTTATTTATTGCAAGACTTGTTAATTAATGAAAAGAGCAAATATATTATTGTTCTTAATTGTTTTATTGTTTTTATTTATAATTATTAATATTACTTTGATATCTGCAATAAGAATAAACGAAGTTGAGTTAAATCCTGCTGGAACTGATTCTGGAAATGAGTGGCTTGAATTATATTCAGAAAGTCATTTTAACTTAAATAATTTGATAATAATGAATGTTAGAGGAAAAAATATCAGCCTGAACGGGAGTTTTTCTGGATTTTTTATTGTTAATACTCCTTATTCTTTTCTTGCCAATGAAAAGCAAAAATTAGTTTTATTTAATGATAATGAGAAAATTGACGAAACTCCAGAAATAACTGACAAGGCAGATGACAACAGGAGCTGGCAGTTATGTGAAGAATGGATATTTGCAGAATCAAGCAAGGAAAAAGATAATAATTGCGAAAAAGAAGAAAATAAAACTAGTGAAGAAAACAATGAAGTTATAATTGAGAATAATTCTGAAACTAAAAAAACAGAGAAAATTGAGACAAGAAGCAAAAAAACTAGTGCTGAAAATATAAAGAGCAATATAAATACAACTCCAATAATAACAGAAACAAGCATAATAAAGCTTATTCCAAAAGATATAAAAAGCTATAAGTCAAAAACACAATATATAAAAGAGTATGCAATCTACTGTTTTGTTTGTTTTTGCATAATGCTCTTTATAATGCTAATAATAAAAATAATAAAAAAATAAGATGGAAAAAATAAATTGGCAGAAAATAAGAATAAATCTGTCTGCGGAATAAGATGGAAAAAATAAATGCAATAATAATGCTGGAAGTTATGGGAAGGCCTGCAAATTATGTAAAGAAATCTCTCTCTGAAATTGTGGGAAAAATAGGGAAAGAAAAGGGAATAAAAATAACCAAGAAAAAAATAAATTCACCGAGAAAAATTGAGAATTCGTTATTTCTGAGCTTTGCAGAAATTGAAATTGAGGCGGAAAATATTGCAAGTCTTGCAAGAATAATTTTCTTATATATGCCCTCGCATATAGATATAATAAAGCCGCAAGAACTGGGAATAAGCAATTATGATTTGAATTCAGTATTTAATGAGATAATAAGAAAGCTTCATGAGTATGATGCTGTTGCAAAAGCAATGATATTTGAGAAAAATATTATTTTAAATCAGCTTGAAGAAAAAGGAATTAAGATTAATCTGCCTGAAAATAAAGAAGAAAAGAAATAATTTTATCTCTTATTAGTTTTCTAATGACAATTAAAATATTATTTGTTTAATTAAGAATTAATTAAAAATGAATTAAAGCTATGTGACAAGATTTTACAAAATGCAACAATAAACAATATTAAAGATAATTATTATTTTTATCATTTATAGTTTTGATAATTAATTAAAATTATCTAAATTAAATTAAGATTTAGACAAACTATCCCGAACCTCTCCTGACATTCTTTCCTCAAATTTTTCTTCTTGTTTTTTTAAAATATCAGCAGGATTTTGTTTTGCCTTTGCTCTTTTATACATGAAAAAAATTCCAGCCCCGACTGCAAGTATTAAAATAATTCCTATTATTATGCTTGTATAATTTTGTTTTTCTTTGCAAGTTGCGAGACAGCAATCTCCGTCGCTTGCATTTACTGTTTTCTCGCTGCATTTTTCTCCAGAGCCGCATTTCTCCCCTCCCTTAAATGCACAGGTTTCTTCAAAAGTTTCATTTTCTCTTGCAGGAAGAGCGGCATTTTCTTCAAGAGAATTTATTATTATATATGATAAAGCCGAGTAATCTTCAGAATAAGCATTTATTATCCCTCTTAATCTTCCTTCTTGACTGGATTTTATTGTGATTTCAATCCTTTTTCTTTCTCCTGATTTAACATCAAATTCAACAGGAGAAATTTTCATAACATCCTCAAGTTCATCTGAGAAGTTTATAGTAATGCTTGTATTTTTTCCTGTATTTTTCAGGTATATTGAGAAAATGTCTTCTTTGTTCTTGTTTACTGAGAAATTATACTCATATTTTGAAAATTCAAATGATTCTTGCAGAGAAATATTTACTGGAGCTGAATCATTAAAAGAAGATAAAATTGCTGCAGGAATTTTATATTGTGTATTAAGGGCAGAAAGTGAGATTTCTGTAAACATTAAATTGTTGGCTGTTTTTGTAAAATATATTGTTCTCTCCTGTCCTGCAGGAACATTTATGCTCTGCGTGGAATTTAGAAATTTTGCAACAACAACAAGAGACTGGCTTTTTGATTCAACTGACATGGAAAAATTGTTTTTTGCAACTATAAACCCCGGCTTGACAGAGAAGTCAGTTATATTTCCTGATACAGAAAAATTTTTCTCAATGCTCCCTGTTTTCTCAAACCCGTTCTCGAAATAATGCAGGTTTTTTGCTGTAAATGTGTAGTTTCTCTCGAGGGCAGGAAGAAGGGCATAGATATAATATTTATCATTAATCTGAGTTATATCTGAAACAAGCGGAATCTGAACATTATTCGAATAGAAATAAATATTTTCCTGAGTTACTGGAGATAAGAAGTTTGCTTCCATGCTGAAAATCATTGTTTCTCCTGGCTTGTAATTTTCCTTGATGTCAAGATTTACTGCAGATGCTATTGGAAGAAGCAACAAGAAGATTAATAATACTCTTTTCATTAAATTTATAGAAAATGGAGATTAATAAAGTTTTTTATACACTCTTATAAATTAGTGAACATACAAACTTTCTAAATTATCGCAAAATTAACTTAAGTTTATTTTTCTGACATTAATAAATTATTAGCAGATTAAAAGAAGGTTATCTGTTCAAAAGAAATTGAGATTATAGAACATTAATAGAGTATGTTATGCACTTGTATATTTACTTGCTCATTTCTCTCAGCTTCTTGAGAGTTTCGTCCAATTCAGAATCTGTTCTTGATTTTTTTTCTATTGGCTTCTGCATTGGCATTGGGCGTGGCATTGGCCTCATCATCGGGCGAGGCATCATTCTCGGAGGCTGGGGAGGGAAAGGCGGACGAGTCTGAGTTACTTGAGAACCTTTTTGAGTTCTGTTTTTCATCTTGAAAAGCCATAATCTTAGCTTGTCTCTGAATATTATTGCCAGAACCACAAGAATTATGAGAATTATAAATATGATAAGAATCCATATCCATGCTGAACTTGATTGTTCTTGTTTTACCTTGCAGCAAAATCCTGAATTGCAATCCAGACTATTATCTATTTCTTCTGTATCAAGGCACTTGTTTCTGCAGTTATTTCCCTGCTTCTCGCATTCGGGCTCTTCTGCTATTTTCTCGCAATCCCCATTTATGCAACATTTTGAGGAATCTGAAGACGAGCCAAGACTTCCTGTGCATGTCTCATCACTTTTGCATATTATTCCAAGCTTCTGTGCACATGTTTTTTGCACAGGCTGTTTTGAACAACAGACTTTCATTCCTGCACAAAAATACTGGCTTAGTATTTCTCCTCCTGCATCTGAGCAGTCTTCATTTGAGCAGCAAAATTTTCCAAAATCCTCGCAGTTTGTTTCTGTTGTTGTTACAGAAGCGGGTGTTTTTGGCCAGGCTGCATAAAGCAAGAAAGCAGTATCTCTTAAACTGCTCCAGCATCCTGCTGAATCCTGAGAATTAAGAAGCCAGTCTTTTGCCTTGCCTGCCTGTTCATCATTTAGCTGCTGAAGGGCAAGAAGAGAGAGGGCTGTATCATAAAATTTATTATAACCTCCTAAATCCCAGAAGCCTGTTTGAGTCTGCAAGTCCCGAACATTTGAAAGATATTCGTCATTTGAAGTGAGAAGATAGAAAAATGCAGAAGGGTTGTATTTTGCATTATCAGGAGCAAGAGCTATTATATAAGGAAGGAATTTATTTATGTCCTGTTTTTTTGAAATGGCAAGAGTAGCCCACAAACTACCTTCATAATCGCAGACATTATTTTGCTTGAAGCATAAAGATTCAACTTTTGCTTCTGCCATTCCTCCTGCTGATTCTGATTCTGTCTGGGATGAGACAAACCAGACATCTGAATTTGTTTTCTTGTATAATAGTGCTGTTGCAAAATCCTTGTCGCATGTTACTGAAAATTTTTTATTCACACAGCTTGGGTTGATTTGAAGCCAGTAATTACTGTAAGCTAGAGTCAAGCATGAGCCTGCGCCTGATGAGAGTTTTTTGTCTGACTGAATTGTGACTGTATAATTCCTGTCATCATAGCTGATTTTGCATGTTGAAGCTTCTTTGCTGTCTATTTCCAAAAACCATTGCAAATCAGAAGCAACCTGTGTTTGGTTTAGAAGCCAGTCCTGTATTTTAGAAGTGTCTGCTTTTATATTTTCAAGGGCAAGAAAGGCAAGAGATGTTTCTCGCAATTTGCATCCTGACTTAGGCCAGCAGACATTGTCCTTGCTTGAAGATAATAAGGCTGACTTGCATTCTTTTTGTATATCTGAATTATAAGAAAGAGCAAGAAGAGAGAATGCCTGTTCTTCTGAACTCAGAGATGAGCATTTTGTTTTTACTTTTCCTTCCAAGCATGAATAAGCCTTGTCAACTTTTTCGTCTGCCAGAACAACCGGAATTAGAACTAGCAAGATTAAAAATAAAATTACACCTATTTTTTTCATTTTAATTTACTTGTTTTGCTTCTTTATTAAAAGAAGATGTATTTATTAAGGTTTCTGTTATAAATTATATTAAATCGCTGAATTATATTATGATTATTCATCACAATCTTGCTTAAACTCGCAATTCTCGCATTTTTGAAAACTTGAAGGAGTAAAGGCATTTTGTTCAACTAAGTTTCTTATTTTTTCTGCTATTTCTAAAACTCGAGATTTCAGCTCTTCTGTAATTTCAACTTGCTCTTCTTTTCCCATAATTTCTATTATTCCCTTCTCAACTTTTCTTGAAAACTCTTTTTCAAGCAATAACGCATATCCTGCCAATTGTATCTTGTCTGATTCAAAAATTTTTTCTCTTGATTTTCGTTCTATTGGCAAAATTCCATCTTCAAATTTGATTCTGTCTATTCTTCCCCTTAATCCAAGCTCAAAAGATTCAATTTTGTATTCTGTAAGATATTTTGGCTTCAGATTTCTCCATAATTCTGCCCCGAAAAATCCTGAATTAATTGTATTTGTTATTGCAGAAATTCTGAGATTAATTTCCGGCTCTGTTGTTTTCTTTATTGAGATTGAAAATTCCTTATTGTCTATATTAAACTTGGTAATAAGATTTTTATTTAACAAGATTGTTTCCTGAGTTATATTGCTGATTAGATTGTCATATAATTTTTTTATTTCTGAACTTGACATTTTTTCTTTAATTGAAGAAACAAGAGCTTTTTCATTTTTATTGAAAATGTCAAAAACTTTATGCCTGAGCATGCCATTAATCATTCTCTGGCTTGGGGGGGCTTTTATTCCCTTGACAAGCTTGAGATAAACTTTTCTCGGACAATATAAATATTCAGTTATGTCTGTTATATTTATGATTTTCATTTTGCTATAATTTTATTTTTATTTTAGTTTTGAGGTTTATTTTTTATTTTTTTCCTATCTTCCATAAGCTATAGAACAGAGTTTTAAAAGATTCTGCTATTTCTGGGTTTGAAATCAAAAGGCAGGAAGGCTCTTTTCCGTAAGTGAAAATCAAAATTCTGTTTCCCATGATATCAATTGCAGAAGGAGTTAATCCCTGAATTATTTTTATTTGTGTGAGTTTCATTTTTCTGAAGTAAGAATAATACTCTCCTTTTTCTGAGAACATCATTTTGCATATTATTTTTTTTCTTATTCTTTCTTTATGCCATCTTTGCCACAATAGATTATACTGCTCTTCTTTTCTGCTTCTTATTCCCATTGCCAAAATTTCATTATTTTTATTTAAATATGAAAGTGCTTCAAAAATTGCTGTTTGAATTCCTTTAAATCCCTTAAATAAAGTTGTTTCATGCTTTTCTTTTCCTGCTTTTTGCAGTTCAATTAAAGAAGGAAGTTCTTTTTTAAGCTCTCTTTTTTTCTGCTCTATTGTTTTTTCTTTTTCATTCATATAGTCAAGAATTCTTATGGGGTTTGCTGCTGAAAAATATTTTGTTTTTTCTTTTATCATAAAACTTACAAGCCCTTTTTTAATCAGCTTTTCAAGTATCTCATATATTTTTCCTGATGACAATCCGGAATTTTCAATTATCTTTCCGGTAGTTGTTTCTCCTGTCTTAAGCAGAGTAAGATAAACCCTAATTTCTCCTTTTGTCAGCCCGATTTCTTCAAGCAGTTTTTCGTTCATATTATCTTCAAGATTTTTGGCTATAAAAATCTTGCTATTTACACCTCACTGGGTGGGAGATAAATTATAAAATAGGGGTAGTTGTTACTCTATCGTGCTAAAAAGCACGACGGAGAATAAGAAAATGGAAACAAAGAATCAAAATAGAAGCACCGGATTGTTTAAGCCAGAAGTATATTTAGCAATGCAAGAAAGATTGCAAGGTTCTTCAAGATATAGGGGAGCAGAAGAAGCATTTGAAATGTTTTATGCTGACAGGCAGTTACAGGATTTTCTTAGAGCTTATGCTAAAAAAGAAGACATTGTTGAATCTAAAGAAAAGGGTTATAGATATCCTCCAATCCCTAGATTTTCACAAGCAGGAGAAGACAGGCATATTCTTTTAATTGATGACAAAATGCATGCTACTGATTTTGATAAGTGTTTTGGGGCAAGAAAAGCCGGGATTTATATTGGGCCGAGACAAGATGGAGATGCAGCTTTGATGACTTACACTCATTTAGGGGAGATAATTCCATATCAAACTACTGGAATAGTTGCAGGAGAAATTATTAAAGATAAGACTTGGAAAATAGAATGCTACACTTATTTTGGTGGATGTGGAGATAATACAAAATTTGACGGAAAAAGATTTTCAGTAAGCCAGGCACCATTATTTCAAAGAATAATAAAACAAGATATTCTGATGGGGCTTGAAAAAGCTATATCAGAATTAATAGAAGAAGTGGAAGGAGGCAAAAGGTAAAATGGAAGATAATCAATTAAGACAATTTAAAGATTTGATGGAAAGATTTAGAAAACAAGTAGTTGGAACTTATGATTCAAGAAATAAAGGAAGATACTTTCATTGGGATTGGGAACCTAATAAGAAAGACGGGATATGTTATGAAAATGGCGGGGCAGAGTTAAGAGAAAAAGGAAAGAAAATTATTCTCAAAGCTTTTGTTTTGCATGCCCCAAAATTTAGAGAAATATGGAAAGGATTATCCAAGGCTCAAGAAGGGGGTAGCCCTTTAGTCAAAGGGTGCATGGAGGATATGCAGAATAAAGCTGGCAGTGTGGAAGCGAAGATTGAAAGAATGACACAAAAGGATTCATGTGAGACTTATGATTTTAGAGAAATTTATAGCAAGATTGCTGAAATTAGCAAGATTAGTGATGAGATTCCATTTGAATATCAACATGGAATTGGAGAAATGCTTTTTCATCAAAATAGGATTGATGAAATCGGGCATGCATGTGAAGGTTGTGCTCATTGGACATGCAGAAATCTTGAAAAAATTCTTAATAATATGCATGTCAGCTTTCTTGATGAACTTGGAAGAAGGGTTGAATTTGGAGAAGCCCTAGCAAGAGAATTATTAAGCAGGAAAACTGATTTTTGGAAATATGGATTAAATGGATTAATGAGAAGATTTGGTTTTGAAGTTAAAGAAGAACAACTTCCTGCAACGAGGGCTTTAATAGCAATAGAGAGATATGGTGTTAAAGATAGAACATTGATTGAAGCAGCTGAACAAGCCCTTATTTTAGAAGCAGCCCATTATGTTGATTTGGCAAAAATTAAAAGACAAAAAAAAGTTGTAGAGAGAGATTATTCTCAGCACAAAAAAGACATCTTAACAAATATTGGAGCAACTCCTTATAGAGATGATTAATTATTTTTTCACCCATCTCGACTTTCTTACAACATATGAGACAGGATTTTTCAGCCTAATTTCTTCATCATCTGGAAAAATTCCTATATCCTTGTAAAAAGGCTTGTCATAGTTTGGAGGAAGCATTTTTTTCTGCCTGAATGTCCAATCTAACTGAGAGATTATATATCCTTCTTTTAATTGTTTCTTGTTATTCTTGTTCCATTCCTCAATTTTCTTTTCTGTTTCTTCTCTGGAGAAATTCAAGCTTCTGAAAAAATTCAGCAAGATAAATAAGGCTCTCTTTTTTCCGTCTTCCATGCCTTCTAAAATCTTTTTGATTGATGGAGGATAAACAATATTTGATTTGTCAACATTAATTTCCTCTAACTTCTTTCCTGTTGTTTTAATTTCTTTTTTTTCTGTGCTTTCTTTTCTTCTAATATTCTCTCCGTGCCACTCAAGAGCATTTGAAAAAAGAGTTTTTGCCTCTTCCTTTTCTGCTCTTGGATAAAACTCGCGGATTTTTATTTTCATAACATCTGCGTCGCTTGGCTGGAAATTTTTTATTTCTGCCTCATCTAAAACTACAGAAGAAAATCCTGTTTTTTCATGAAGAGAATATGGGCATCGGAAAAGATGGCGGGGAGATACCAGAACAAGATCAAGTCCCAAAATTCCAAAAATATCTATTGATGGAGAAAAATTTTTCTCGTCATCATTCGAGTTGATTTTGCATTTCTGGCAGAAAAAAAACTCGCGCTCGGCTTTTTTTATCATCTCTTTTCTGCAGTGAGAGCATTTTCTTGGCTTTTCTTCTTTGACTTTTGAAGTTTCCTGAATTTTGCAGCTATCGCAGAAATAGCTTATTTCCTTGAATTTTTCAGCCAGATTGCCGCAATTGTTGCACTTAATTCCTGCATTTCCTAGCTTTTTGTATTCTTCTCCAGACTCGAGAATTTCTTTCTCCAGAAAATCGCGGGATGAAAATTTAAGATACTCGCAGATTATTCTTGCCCATTCTGGGAACATCTCGCTGGTTTTTATTCCATTAATCTCTTCTGGAAACGCTTTCCATGGAATAATAATATGAAAACCCTTGCTTCCTGAAAATTTAACTGAGATATTTTTAATTCCATGCCTTTTTAAAGCATGAATTACAGCAAGGGCTGCTTTTTTGCTGTAATCAAACCACTTGCAGTCTATATCTATAAGCAAATCCCAGCCTTTTCTAAGCTGATTTAACTGTTCTTTGCTTAATTCTGTTGATATTTCCATGGGATTATTCCATAATTCCTCTGAACAATGAAAGCTTGTTGCTCCTTTCTGAACTTGAGAAATAATATCTCCTGGATACTCAAAAGAATCCGGGCGCTTTCCAAATCCTTCATAATATCTTGGAATTGCCTCTCTATTATGGCAGAATTTAAAAATTGCTTGTTGAACATCTTTTCTTGAATAATAAAATACTGCCAGTTGCTGAATTTTTTTCTTTTCCAAATTAGCCTCCAAATATAATTTTCCTCTTTTTGTATTTTTTATAAATGTCTTCTGCTTCTCTATAAGAGAAGAAGATTTATATAATTATATGTTAATTCATTATAATAATCTTTAAATATGGTTCTAGATTTTAATAAGCATGCTAGTAAAATTAGACAGCCCAAAAATACTGTCAGATGTTATTGGAATAATATCTGAACTTGTAACAGAGGTGAAGATAAAAGTGGACAGGGATGGATTGAGGATTGTTGCAATAGACCCCGCAAATGTTGCTCTTGTATCATTTATTCTTCCAAACCACGCATTCTCAAGTTTTGAAGTTACAGATGAGACACTGGGGGTGGGCTTGGACAGTTTGAAATCAATATTAAGAAGAGCGGGGGCTGGCTCGAGCTTGATAATGCAGACAGAAGATAATACTCTGAAAATAGAAATACAAGACAAGATAAAAAGAGTTTTTACTCTTGCGTTAATAGATATAGAAGCAGAGGACAAGCAAGTGCCAAATCTGGATTTTTCAAGCAAGATTGAAATGTCTTCTCAGGATTTTTCAGATTCAATTGAAGACTGTTCTATTGTCGCTGATTCGTGCTCTTTTGCAGTCAAGGACAGCAAGTTTATAATTGAAGCAAAAGGATTAAATTCTGCGAGAAATGAGTTTTCAGGCGATGAGGTGAAGATAGATGGGATAAATGCAAAATCAAAATACTCGCTTGAATACCTGCAGAAATTCTCAAAGGCAGGAAAGCTTACTGACAAGATAAAGATAAATTTTTCTGATGATTATCCTTTAAAAATTGAATTTAAGGCTGAGAAAGCCGAGCTTGTTTTTGTTCTCGCTCCTAGAGTTGAGAACGAAGACTGACATGAGGCAAAATTAATAGTATATTAATAGTATAATAAATGCCAGGTTTCATAGAAGATTAATAATCTATTTCTGATTTCTTCGATGAGAAAGGTTTAAAATAAACCTTTAAAAAAGGTTTCCAAATGTCGTGCTTATCAGCACAACACATCAACCAAAACAGTTGATGTAAATAAACCTCTAGAAGAGGTTTAGAAATTGATTTTCTAACTCATTAAACTTTTACAAGTTTAAGATTTCCAGACGTAAATCTTCCTATTTCGGAAGATTTAAATATGTATATTCATAACTATATACAACATATTTAACATAATAATAAAAAGAGGTTTAATATTATTAATATTATTATGAATATTCATAAAGAAAAGGTGATTAAACTGTTAAAGGAAGAAAAGGTGATGACTACTTCTGAGCTTGCAAAAGAGCTTGGAATTTCTTGGAATACTGCTGAGAAAATATTTCTCGAGCTTGTTATTGAAGGAAAGGTTGAGAGAATAAAAAAAGAGGGGGTGAACTTGTGGCTGGCAAAATGAAAAATAAAGCGCAAATCACAATATTCATAATTATTGCAGTAATAATTGTGGCGGGAATTGCAATATTTTTTATTATAATATCAAAGACAAAACCAGAAATGCAGAGGCCGAGCATGGACAATCCGCAGGCATATATTGAAAAATGCGCGCGAGATGCTGCATCTGAAGCAATAGATATAATGCTTCCTCAGGGGGGCTACTTGAATCCTGTAAACTATAAGCTATATAATGATACAAAAGTTGCATATCTCTGCTATATTAAAGCAAATTATCAACCGTGCATTATGCAGACTCCTCTTTTTATAGAGCATTTTGAAAACGAGATTACAAATTATATTACAGGAAAAATTGATTTGTGCTTTAATCAACTAAAAACAGAATTAGAAGCCAAAAGTCATAATGTAAAAATGGAAGGAATGAATGTAAGCACAATTCTTGGAACAGGCAATGTTCAGATAAAAATAAACAGGATTTTTAATACTGAAAAAAACCAGGAAACAAGAAGATTTGATTCATTTAAAACAGCATTCAACTCTCCTCTTTATAATCTTGGAATTGTTGCTATGGATATTGCAAATGAAGAGGCAAAATACTGCAACTTTGAATATCTTGGTTATATGATTATGCATAAAGACTTCAGCATAGATAAAAAACCAGTCGGCTCTGGAGAAAATTCATCAAAAATTTATATTATTAATGACAGATACACAAACAAAAAACTAAATATTGCAATAAGAAGCTGCGCAATTCCTGCAGGATTTTAATAAATATAAATTTGTAAAAAGGAACAATGAAAAAAAAGAGAAAAAATGAAAAGAACAGGGTGCTTTTCGTAAAGAAGAAAGGCGCGATTTATCTTGTATAAATCTTCTCTTTAGAAGAGAAGCAGAATAGGTTATATAAATATAAAAAATGAAAAAGGAAATTGTAAAAATAAACAGAAATAAATTGATAAAAGGAAAAGCAGGAGTAAGCTATCTGCAGATATTTATTCTTGTTCTTTCAACTTTTGCTTTTGCATGGATGATTGCAAGCATTGATGAAGCAAGCGCTGAAAATGAACAATGCTGTCCTGAAGACAAATATGGAAGACTTGGACAAGATTATCCTTCAAGCACTTGCGCACAAGAATGCACAAAAACATGCCTGCCTACAAAATGCTCTGAACTTTCTGACTATCAGACAGGGTGCTGTTATGATGCTGAAGAAGGAACCTGTTCTGTAAATTCTCCAAAAGCAACCTGTATAAGACAGCATGGGAGCTGGGATGAAAGCGAAAACTGCAATATAAATTCTGTTCCTGAATGCAGGCTTGGATGCTGTATTCTTGGAGGAAACACAATGTTTGTTACGAGCAGAAGGTGCGAGAAATTGTCTGCAGAATCAGGATTAAGAACAGATTTCAGGGCAGCAGTAAATACAGAATTCAGCTGCCTGGCACTTGGCATGGCGCAGAAAAAGGGAGCTTGTATGCTTAATAATGGCGGATGCAAAATTCTGACAGGACAGGAGTGTTCATCACTAACAGGAAGAAATAATAATTTCTACCAGGATATTTTATGCACATCAAGTTTGCTGAATTCTTCGTGCACTAAAACAGAAGAAACAACATGCGTGGATGGAAGAGATGAAGTTTATTTCAAGGACACGTGCGGGAATCCTGCGAATATTTATTATGTCTCCCAAATAAACAACCAGAGCTACTGGGAGAGAATAATTCCAAAAGAAAATTCGTGTTTTCTTGAATCTGCAAACGGAAACGCAGGAAGCAAGACTTGCGGAAACTGCAATTATTATCTTGGTAGCAAGTGCAAGGATTATAAAGAGACAGGAATAAAGCCAGACAAAGGAAATTATATCTGCTCTGATTTATCTTGTAAAAATGCTCCTGCCAATGTCGGAAAGCAGGATAGAAGAAACGGGGAATCTTGGTGTGTTTATGACGGAAGCATTGGTGTTGTTGAAGGTAATAAATTTTCAAGTGATGTTGTTGGCTCTCGGCATTTTAAATATTCCTGCATTGAAGGCGAGGTGAAATCAGAGCCGTGCGCTGATTTCAGGAATGAAATTTGTGTTCAGAGTGATACTTCTACTGCATTAGGGGAATTTTCAAGTGCTTCTTGCCGAGTGAATCAGTGGCAGAAGTGCATAAACTCAAATGCAAATAAAGATGGATGCACTGGATTTGATTGTTTTGTAAAAAATGTAAATGTTGACAAGGGATTTAAGTTTGACATTTGCGCTCCAAAATATCCAGAAGGATTTGACTTGTCAACAGAAGCAGGAGGAAAAGCTGCTGAGCAGATTTGCGGAATGGCTACTCAGACATGCACTGTCATTTATATTAAAGATATGAAGGGGAAATGCAAGTGCGAGCAGAACTGCAACTGCGAGAAAATTGGATTCACACAGCAGATGAATGACTTGTGCATTTCACTTGGAGATTGCGGTGCTTATGTAAATATTCTTGGAAAAGTTACAGATGCAGGATACACTGTTTCTGGAGCTCCCAAAATTTTATTAGAGCAGTATAAAAAATATGCAACTCCTGTTGCTGGACAGAAAGTAGAATCAGGAACAATTCAACAACTTGTAGGAAACTTAACTTCATTGCAGGAGCTTGGAATGCCTGGAGGAGAAAAAGAGAAAGAAGCAAATTTAATGTATGGGTTGGGAATTGCAGGAGCTGGGTTGATTATTGATTATATGAATGGAGGAACTGCTCTTTCCAGCCTGACTAAGGGGGTGGTTGGAGCAAGAGAAAGTTCTATGTTTGCAGGAATTTTTAGTGGGGGTGGAGGGGCAGGAGGGGCTGCATCTGGTGCTACAAGCGTGCCTGCAACATTTCAAGGATTTGCTTATCTTAGTGAAGGAGGAACAAAAATGGCTATTATTGAACTTACTGGACAAAGTGGGCCTAGTTTATTTTATGTTCCATATAGCCCTGAAATAAGTGTTGCTCCTACGGCAATGGGGGGAGAGTCAATAAATTTGGCTGCAGATACAATTTTGTTAGATAGTGCTGGCAATAGTGTTGGAAGTGTTGGAGAAATTGCAGCTGCAGAAGGAATAACAACTCCTCCAGCGCCGATAACTTCAGGAGTAACTCCTGGCGCAGTTATAACAGCGTTTTCAAATTTATTAGTGGTTACAGCAATAATCATGACAATTGCTCCTCTTATTTTAAGAATGCTTGGAATTCAGACAAGCCAAACAGGAATGTTTGCAGGAACTGCTGCAGGAGTGACTGCAGCATATACTGCTGCTACTATTTATGGAATGAATGTATATGGCTGGAGTTTTGGCCAAGCCTTAACTTATGCTTTAACTGGAGCTCTCGAAGGAGGTATTTCTGCTTCAGGAATTGGAATTGGAGGATTAAGTATAGGCAATATAGTTTTTGGAGTAATTGTGGCAATTATTATCATGTCATTTTTCGAAATCATGGGGGTTGGAAAAGTATGCAAGACAGTTAAAGTAACATATACATGCAAGCCGTGGCAGCCTCCTGTTGGCGGAAGTGATTGTGACAAATGTTCACAAGATGCATTAAAGCCGTGCTCAAAATATAGATGCCAGTCACTTGGAACAGCGTGCCGGTTTTTTAACGAGGGAACATCTCAGGAAAAATGCTCAGCTGTTGCAGATAATGGGCAGGCTCCTGTAATTTCTCCATGGTATGAAATTTTAAATGGAAATTTTTCATATATGAATGTGAGCAATACTGGATTTAAAATCAGAGAGAAAGATGGAAGCTGCATTCCTGTATTTACTCCTTTCTTGTTTGGAATAAAAACAGATAAAATTTCCCAGTGCAAGATTGATGTTGCAAGCAAGGCAAAATACGAAGACATGGCTGAATATTTTGGAGACTCAAATTTATATCTTGAAAATCATTCCATGGGGTTTTCAATGCCAAGCAGAGAAGCTGCTGCAGAACTGCTTGGTTTAAACCAGTCAGATGCAGAAATACAATTTGTACTTGATAAACTTGGAAGTATGAGGCTTTATACAAGATGCCAGGATGCTTTTGGAAAATCCAGCCAGGAATATGTAATTGATATATGCACAAGAGAGGGGCCTGACAAAACAGCGCCGATGATAGTATCAACCAATCCATTAAATAATGCTTTTGTTGCTTTCAATCAAACTGACAAGGAAATAAATATTTTTGTAAATGAAAAAGCTGACTGCAGATGGAGCAAACAGGATAAGAATTATACAGCAATGGAAAATTCATTTGTATGCAACTCAAATAGTTTATTATGGCAGTGCAATACAACTTTAACAAATTTGGCAAAAGGCGAGAATACATTTTATTTTAAATGCAAGGATCATCCAGAATGGGAAGGAACTGCAAATCAATCAAACAGGAATGTAAATGTAGAAAGTTATGTCTATAAATTAAAAGTGCCACAAACCCAGCTGACTATAACTAAAATTGAGCCAAATGGGACATTTTCTTTTGGCTCTGAGCCAATTTCTATTAACTTGAGAGCAGAAACTTCAGGAGGAGCAGAAAATGGAAAGGCAATATGCTCGTGGGTAATTGGAAACTGGTATGATATATTTAGAAACACTGGCTCAAATGTGCATAGAGCAACACTGACATCAATGCCGGCAGGCGAATATAATCTTGATGTTATATGTGTTGATGCTGGATTTAATTATGCAACTGCAAGCTCAAATTTCAAATTGAGTGTTGACACTTCTGCGCCATATGTAACCCGAGTTTACAATTCACAAGGAGACCTGTATATTTTCACAAATGAAAATTCAGAATGTGCCTACTCGAGAACAGACAAGAACTGCGGGTTTATATTTGAAAATGGAACATTAATGCAGGGAGGATTTACTCAGGAGCATTTTGCTGAATGGAATAGCCAGCAGAATTATTATATCAAGTGCAGAGATGCGTGGAGAAATGAGCCTTATGGATGTTCAATTAAAGTGAGGACATATAATAGAGCAGCATAATATTTATAATAGGCAGAATATTAAAATGATTATGAAAAAAGAGGGAAAATGATAAATAAAAAATCGCAGGTGACAATATTTATAATTATAGCAATTGTTCTTATCGGCTTGTTAATAATTATTTTTTATCCAAGATTATCAAGTTTAGGGGCAGCTCCAAAAACTCCTTCTGGCTATATTGAAGAGTGCATGAATCAGCATATGGGAATAATAGAAAATATTACAGAAAGGGGGGGAAGCCTTGAGCCAGAGCATTCTATTATGTATAAAGAAAATAAAATTGAATATTTGTGCTATACAAATGAGTATTATAAAACATGCACAATGCAGCAGCCATTATTATTGGAGCATGTTGAAAAAGAAATCTCAAGTTATATGAAAGATAAGGCAGAAACTTGTTTAAATGAGCTTATAAATGATTACAAGAGCAAAGGATATCAAACAAGTTCAAGCAAGCCCGAAGTTTCAACAGAAATTGAATCTGGAAGCATAAAAATAACAATTAACTCGAAAGTAACTCTGACAAAAGGAGCAAGCGAGAATTATGAAAAATTTAGCATTGCCAGGAACAGTGAGATGTATGATTTGATTATGATTGCCTCAAGTATCTTAAACTGGGAGGCAAGGGAAGGAGATTCTGCTCCAGAAACATTTATGATGTATTATCCTGATATTAAAATTGAGAAAATGAAGCTTGAGGATGGAAGCAAGATTTATACTTTAACTCACAGAATTACAGGAGAAAAACTTGTGTTTGCCACAAGAAGCTTGAGCTGGCCTCCTGGTTATGGTGTTGACAAATATGTGAATAAATAAAATAATCTATAAAAAATGAAACAAAAAAAGATTAAAGAAAAAAGAAAAAGAGAATTAATCAAGAGAATGATATTTTCTTTTGTAATTATTGGAATGGCTTTTTTATTGTCTATTATTGTATTAACACAAACATCAGCACAGCAGACAAATGTCTGCTGTGAAAAAACAATTTATGGAGCTTGGTGCCAGAATGCATTGACACAATCTTGTGATTCTGGCTTTAGAATAACTCCAACATCATGCGATGCAACATCTTACTGCAGGCAGGGATGCTGTTATGACAGCAAGGAAGGAATATGCATGGAAAACACTCCGCAATTAGTGTGCCAGGCGAGCAATGGGACATGGGCAGATTCTGCAAAATGTGAAATTCCGCAATGCAATTTAGGATGCTGTGTATTCAGCGACCAGGCAGCATTTGTAACTCTTGTAAGATGCAAAAAGCTTTCTTCATTTTTTGGAGTTCAGATTAATTTCAGAACAGATGTTCAGTCAGAAACAGCATGCATTGCACTTGCGCATGCCCAGGACAAAGGAGCGTGCGTGTATGAGCAGGATTTTACAAAAACATGCAAGTTCACAACAAAAGGAGAGTGCGAGGCAATGAAAAAGAAAACAGGAAATTATACAGGCAACTCGAGCTTTCACAAAGATTATTTGTGCACTGCTGAAGAGCTTGGAACAAACTGCGCAAGAAGAAACAGCAAAGGAGAAGTTAAAACAGGATGTGTGGATGGAAGAGATGAAGTTTATTTCAAGGACACGTGCGGGAATCCTGCGAATATTTATGATGCTGCAAAAATTGATGAGCCTGCATACTGGAGAAAAATTATTGAAAAGAAAGATTCGTGCGGGGCTGGAAATACAAACTCGAATGCAAATTCTGTATCTTGTGGAAATTGTGATTATTTTGGCGGAAGTTTTTGCAGGAAGTATGATGCAAGCAAGGATGCAAGAAGGCCGACATATGGAGATTTTATATGCAGGGATTTGAACTGCAAGAACACAAAAGATGGAAAAGATTATCGACATGGTGAAAGCTGGTGCATATATGATGATGGAACAGGGAAAGGAAAAGATCCTGCTGGCTCAAGATACTGGAAGCATATTTGCGTTGCTGGCGAGGAGCTTGTAGAGCCGTGCGCTGATTTAAGAGCAGAGATTTGTTTACAAGATAAAATTACAACTGATAAAGGAGATTTTCAGCAGGCAGGGTGTATTGCAAACAGGTGGCAGAATTGCGTGACATTCAAGACAAAAGAAGACTGTGAGAATGTTGACAAAGGAGACTGCCAGTGGATTGAAGGGGCAATTGGAACAAGCATTCTTGCAGGAGTTCAGGCAAGCACAAGCTCAAGTTCAGGAAGCTTTCCAGAGCCCGAGAAAACAACTTCTTCAGGAATTCTTGGAGGAGATGAAGAAGATGAAAATGAACCAAAAACTTTGAAAGGAGCGGTTTGTGTGCCTAATTATCCTCCTGGCTTGAAATTCTGGCAGGCAGGAGAGGCGCAATCACAATGCAGCCTTGGAAATGCTGCGTGCACAATTGAGTATGAGAAAAAAGGATTGTTTGGAGGGAGTGAGGATTGTGTTGAGAATTGCGAGTGCGGGGGTGATACTTGGCAGAAGAAAAATGAAGAAATCTGCAGGGCTTTGGGAGACTGCACTGGCTCAGAAGGAGTTTACAAATATCTTTCAAGTGGCTTTGGAGTTTCTGGAACAAAATTATTTTTGCCTTTGCTTAAGGGGGGAGACTGGCTTTTAGGATTGTCTACAGCCAGTGCTGAAATTCAAAATAAATCAATAAATCAGGGATTATTAGAAAGCTTAAAAGTGATGTAACTTTTAAATAATAACAAAACAAAAGATTTAAATATAAGTTTATATAAGGAAAAACAAGGAAAATGGACAGAAGAAATTTTATGAAGGGAGGATTGGCAGCACTTGCAAGTGCTGCAGCTGCAAGTATTGCAGGATGCTGGGGTGGGGGATATTTTGGCTCGTATATGCCACCAAGAGAGGAATGCCAGCCAGTAGCTGTTGATATTAATTCTATTAACTGGGTGCCTGCTGGAAGAGAAATATATGTTGGGAATGTAAGAACTGCAAATTGCTTAGTAAGTCCTGACTGGAAGTTTGCAAGATTAGGAGATAATGTTTACAGGTATAATTCATGGACAAATAAAATGGATATTTATGTTGGAAGATTTATGCAAGTACAGCAAACTCATTTTGAAAATGGATTGCCTGTTTTAATTTTGTGCAATGACTGGATTGACAATGGAGATAAATTTCTCAGAAAAAGCGAGTTGTCTGGCTTTGAAAAAAGGCAATATAACCAAGGAGAGAATATTACTGTAATAGGATTAAATCAGACAGGCAGAACCGCAAAAATGAGGCTTGTCTGGTATGACGACGGAAAGGATATAGAAAGAGAGCCAGAAAATGAAGTAAGCCCGGGAGGAATGATTTATTCAAGGCAATTTTTTGACAATAAAAGCGGTGCAAGAGGATTAAGACTTTCATGCGCTGTTGAATTGGAAATTGATGGTGTCACTGCCGGAAGGCAGGAATTTATGTTAGTTACAAAATAAAAAAGATGAGAAATAAAAAAGAGGGAAAAAGGGGTAAAGCAATTTTTATAATTGCAGATTTAATTATAGCTGTTGCTGCTTTTTCATTTTTGATTTCTCTTGCTGATGCTCAAGTACCTGGCTTGCCGAGCATAGAAGAATCTTTGAAACCAATGGATTTAAGATTAAGCTATCATTCTACACCAACAACAAATATTATTCTTACTGCTACAAATCCTCCGCCTGCGCCCCCTGTTGCCCCTCCTGTGAAGGTTGCAGAAGCTTTTACAAGAATTATGAAGCCCGGAGACCCTTTTTCAGGATTTCTTCTTGGAAATAGTGTTAATATACCTGGCATAGGAGCAGTTCCTCTGTCAGAAGTAAGATTTAATGCTGATTTAAGTCAGCTTATGTATAAAAACAAAATATATGAAATGGGAGCAGGCAACAAACTTGTAGAAGTAGGAACATCTGGGACAGGAGGAGCTGCTGCAAGCTCGAATATTCTCGGAGCATTGGCAGCTGATTCTATTATCAGTTCATTATTTTATGCAGGAGTTATAGGGCTTGTGGGATATCTTGGAGGAGGAATGTTTGGATTGAGCAAGAATAATCAGAAAGCTCTTGGAGTGGCTGCATTTGCAGGAGCAATGACATATCAGATATTATCACCTATTTTAACAGGAAAAGGATTAAATCTTGAGATGTGGGGAGGAGGAAAAGCTGTCTGGGGTGCGAAAGCTACTGAAGGATTGCCTCTTGGCTTGGCAAATGCAGGACAGGCTCAGCTTTTAAGCTTGGGAATTGCAGTTGGAGTTGGATTGCTTGTCTTGAATATGTTATGGAAAAAAGAAAGCAAGAAACAAGTTGTATTTGAATGCAAGCCATATGAAGCTCCAACAGGAGGAAAATATTGTGAGTTATGCAATAAAGATTTAATGCGTCCGTGTTCTGAATACAGATGCAAATCACTCGGGCAGGGATGTGATGTTGTTCCAAGCAAAGAAGGATTGTTGTGCTACTGGAAAAATCCTCATGATGTAACATCTCCGACAATAGCTCCGTGGCTGGAAGTTTTAAGCAAAGGACACTCGTATAAAGATGTAAACATACGTCCGCCTAGAACAGGAATGAGAGTTACAAGAGATGCTGCTTCAGATGGCTGTATTAAAGCTTTTACTCCAATAACATTTGGAATTTCAACTAATGAGCCTACACAATGCAAAATAGATTATAATCACACTGTAAACGTAAGAGATGTCAAGAACGCATACTCAAACATGCAGTTTTATTTTGGAGAGAGTAATTTGTATGACTACAATCACAGCCAGACATTAAGACTTCCAAGCCCAAGTGCAATGCAGAATGCATCTCCTGAACTCAAGCATGACGGAATATACACTTTATATGTAAGATGCCAGGACGGGAATGGAAATATAAATGAGGATGAATTTGCAATAAGATTCTGCGTTGAAAAAGGGCCTGACACAACTCCTCCTGAAATTGTTGGGACAAGCATTCCGTCTGGAATGCCTTTCCAGTTTGGCTTGAATGAGACAGATATAGAAGTTTATACAAACGAGCCTGCTGACTGCAGATGGAGCAAGCAGGATAAAGATTATGATTTGATGGAAAATACAATGACTTGTGCGCAGAATGTCTGGAATATAAATAATAATATGCTTTACAAGTGCTATACAACTTTAAATGGCTTGGAAAACAGAAAAGACAATCAGTTTTTCTTCAGATGCAGAGACCAGCCAACACTGGAAAATCAAAATGACAGAAATACAAATGCAGAAAGCTATCCATTTATATTGAAAGGAACACAGCCTGTGAATATTTTGAAAACAGGACCGAACGGAACAGTTCAGGGATATGCAAATGTTGTTTCTGTTGATTTGGAAGTTGAAACAGGAAACGGTTTTAATAATGGAGATGCAATGTGCTATTATTCCCAGCAAAATACTGATTCAAGCTACATAAAAATGTTTGAAACTGGTTCAAGCAAACACAAGCAAAATCAGCAGCTGCCTCCTGGAACATACACATATTATTTCAAGTGCGTTGATTTGGGAAATAATGCAGACTACAATTCCACAAAATTTACAGTGCAAGTAGACAGGCAGGCTCCGTTTGTTACAAGGCTGTATAATGAAGGAGGAAAATTAAGAATTGAGACAAATGAGAAATCAACTTGCTATTATTCAGAAGCTGTAAATCAGAAGTGCAATTTTGCATTAAACACCGGAACACAATTATTATATGCAAACACAACATATCATTATACTGACTGGAAGACAAGCACAAACTATTATATCAAATGCGTAGACTCAAGTGGAAATCAGCCAAATCCTGCTGACTGCACAATTATAGCAAGAATGTACAACTCTGCTTCATAATTATACATTATTGAATTAAGTTAATATTGCTGGGTGGGGAAAATTAATTTTCTGTTATTAGTATATTTTCCAAATAAAAAATCTTTGAACTATAATTAACTTGTAAGCTAATTTATTGTAATTATTAAAGATATTAATATTGATTTGTTAAAGTTTAGTAAATTGGATTACATTTAATCAACATTAATAACAGAAGCTAATATTTTGGTTTTTTATTAAAAATCCTGAAATTTGTTAAACATGTCTCTTATTTTCTCGCTGATATCCTGCTTGCTCCTTAATTCCTCAATTATTTCTTGAATATCTGGCAATTTCCCCTTGCTTATTAATTTGTCATTTATTATTACAATTGGCAGAGAAATAATTCCTTGATTTTTTATCAAGTCAAGAGCAATTTCTGAAAATTCAGGCGTTGCTGCCTTTACAATATCAATCTCTTTTACTTGAATTTCTGGAAAAATTTCTTTAATCCTTGAAATAAATTTCGCTTCTTTTGATTCAGATTGATTATACTTGTTCTGAAAAAAATATAATTCAATAATATTTGGCATAAAATATCAGGAAAACAAGGAATTTTAATAAGACTTTCAGTATTAAAAGAGTTTCATTTATAAAAGGCTGATTAAAGTATGCTTTTTAGTGATTATTTTTAATGAAAGAATTAAATATGTATCGTAAGAAAATTTCTGTATTTGGTATAAATTTTGAATTAGTTTCAAATATCCTTGATTTTGTAAATGGAAAGTTAGAAATAAAACTAAAAGAGAAATTTGAAGAAAATTTTATTGTTTTAAAAGACAAACAGCAAAATATTGATTTTTATTGTTATATTATAGATGATAATAATCCTCTTAAATTTATGATTAAAGACAATACTCTTTTTTTAAGAGGACCTTTTTCAGAATTAGAAAAAAAGTTTGGGGAAGTACATAGTATTTTAAGATATTTTATATATAATTATGTTCTTCTGTGTTTGGAAAAAAAATTAAAAATATATAATATTCATGCAAGTAGCGTAATTGATAAAAAAACAAACAAAGTTTTTATGTTTGTTGGGCATGCTGGGAGTGGTAAAACAACATGTTTGTTGGCAGCAGTAGAAAAAGGACTAATGATATTAGGAAATGATCTTTCATCAATTAAGGAAGAAAATAAAAAATATATTATATTTCCAACAAGTGCTTTTTCTCCAATAAATAATAAAACTTTATCTAAATTTAAAAAAATAAAAAATATTACTGAAAATGTGAACAAATTTTATGAAAAAACCCCTATAAATCTAAATATTTTTAAATACAGAAGCAAAATATTAAATCCAAAATTGACTATAATATTCCCTCATATTATAGAAGATTCTAAAGTTACTATACTTCCTTGTAAAAATAAAAGAAAAGCGGCTTCAGAAATATATGAACAAATAACAAATAGGATAAGAAATACTTCATTGCTTTATTATAGCCTCCCCATTCCTTCTTTGGATAATGAAGAGCAAATGAATAAAAGGGCTGAATTCGTAAAAAATTTAATAGACTCTGCTGAAACAATAATTTATGTAAGAGGAGACGCTCAAAAAATAATTGACAAAATAATATGAAAATAGCAATTATCTCAGATATTCATGACAATATATGGAATCTTAAAAAAGCTATAGAAAGTATTAATTCTAATACAGAAATAATAGCAGTAATAAATTGTGGGGATATATGTTCTCCGTTTATAATTAATGAATTAAAAAATCTTGTAAAAAAGCAGTATCTGGTTTTCAGCGATTCTGACATAAAAAATTATAGATTAGTAGATGGGTGTAGAGAAGCTAATATAGAATTTTTCAAAGATTTTGGAGAACTTAAAGTTGATAAAAAAAAGATTGGATTCACGCATGAAGAAAGAGTAGCCAAAAGATTGAAAGGTTTTGATGCTGTTTTTTATGGACATCTGCATGATTTTAAAATAGAAAGAGATAGTGATGGCACTTTGTTGGTGTGTTGTGGGGAGATTATGGGAAGAAAAATTCCCGCATGCTATATAATTTATGATACAAAAGATGGAACAGTTTCAAAAATAGATGTCTAAAATGAAATTTGAAGAAGTCTTTAAAGAAATTTATTTATCTTATGTTAATCAACTTAGAAATGATGGGATTGCTACTGCTTTATTTATTGATTATGCTCATAAATTAATTTCCAGTAATTTAGAAAGAATTAAAAAATTCCAATATACTGCAAGTGTAAGAGGACAAGAAAGAAAAATCAGCCAAGCTATTGAAGTAATTGTTTTGTATAATTTTTTGCATTATAATAATATTATGCCGGGTTTAAGTCATGATTTTAGTTTTAGTAGAAATTCAAAAAATCGAGGAATTGCTTCTTTTATTCTCGCAGGAGGAGATGGAACAAGATTGTCATTAATTGGAGCAGATCAGTGTAAACCTTTGATTGAAGTTCCTGTATTTGGAAAATTAGAACATATTATAGGATTGGTTTTAAAAGAAATTTATCAGGAATGTGATATAAATTTTGTTTCTGCAGGGAAAAATGTTAATAGAATTAGCAGATTTTGGAATATGCCAGAAATAGTTTATTTGCGAGGAAGACAGACGCCCAAGCAAGAAGCTTTTCTAAGAATGAGTGAGGCTTTAGAAAAAAGAGAAGTTGATATAATATTAAGATTAACTGCAGATGTTTATAGAAAGCCAGGAATATTAGAAAGAGCAATAAATTTTCATTATCAAGATGAACCTGAAAATAGTGCTACAATAATAGTAAAACCAGGAAGTATAGAAAATCTTGGATTAAGTATTCAAAATTTTAATATAGATGATGACAGAGTCGCGGAAATATATAAATTTGGAAACCCTAATTTTGGAAGGGCAGGATATTTTGGAATAAAGTGTGGTAGTATATGGGGTATGGAATTTGCAAGAAGATTTATTAGAGGCAATAATAATTCAGATTATTTTTATTCACAAAATAGAGTTAAGGTATTTTTTGTTGAAGAAGATGAGGCATTCAGCATAGATGATGTTTTTTCACTTATGGATTTTATAAAATATACAAATAAAAGAGAGCCAAGAGATATTTTGCTTGATATATGTAGAAAGTATTAAAAGAGTTTCATTTATAAAAATTATTTTTCTTTCATTGCTATAACTTTTTCTATGTCTTCAAACTGGTCGTCAAATATGTGGGCAGCGACGGAAATTGTGACTATCTTCCCAGCCTGGCATCCGACTTGTTTTGCAATGTATTCCTGCAGCATGTTTATCTGGCAGACATTTCCGGGCCAGCCGTGAAACATGTCATTGCTCCTTATTATTGATGTAACATGAAGCTTATTTTTTCTCAGATTAAAATTAACCATAATCAGGCCAGGAATTTCTTTTCTGTTGACATATGAATCAATTTTTGGATTGTAAAATATAATTATTGCCCTTTTTGTTGTGGGATTTGACTTGAGAAGAGGAATAATATAATCATCAACCTGGTTTCTCCATGCGGGATTGAATGCTCTGTCTCCGTAATGATAATAATATCCAGGCGCTTCTTTTTTTCCTAGGAAAAATGCTTTAAGCTCTTCAATTGGAGGATAAACCCATTTTCCAAAGCTGTTTAAAACTTCTACTGGCTTGTCAACATTTTTTGTGTCTTCAATTGTAAGAATCAAGTTAAGATACTCGCGGCATATCCTGTTTCTTCTGTCTTCATAATCTGTTCCCTGCTCTATTAAAAGTTTAAGAGCTTTTTTCCAGACTTCAAGGGCTGTCTCGCCATTTATTTCTGTCATCTTAATATTGGCAAAGAGAATTTAATTAAATAAAACAAGAAGTTATTATATTTTATATTTATGCTATTATCAGTTTTATTATCTTTAGCTATTTTATATTCTTGCAGTTTTATTTCAGTCATCTTAATATTTTCTATTATTATTTTTTAAAATATTATTTTAAAAAATCTGACAATTTCAAGTCAGTTTTAATTTTTTCAAAATCATAGCTGAATAATGGAATTTTGTATGTGTTGAGAATTACGTTTATCTCCCTTATCACATCATCTGCATTAAAAGTGCCTGTTCTGAAAAAATTTACATCATTTCCCCCGTCAAAAATGCTCGAGACAATCTCCCTTGCTATCATCTCTTTTTTCAGCTTTGATTTGTATAATTCCTCAAGATTCTTGATTTCAAGCTTTTCAAATTTTGCAGGGGATAATTTTTCATCTGCCTGCCTGAATGCGCAGGAAAATGCAAGACGAAATCTTGTAGGCATTCCGCAGCTGTTGTAAATAATTTCTTCTGCTATAGAAAAATTGTCAATTTTCTTTTTTGCCTCGCTTATCATATTCAAAACAAAATCCTGTTCTATATCCGGCTGGCTCAGCCCAAAATTCCAAAAACGTATGTAATTTCTTGATATTTCAAGAAAATCTCTTTTTGAATTTAACAGTATTATATTCTTGAAATATTCTTCTGATTTTCTCCTTTGAAGAGAATTTGCAGACAAAATAGACTTTGAAATATTAAGCAGCATTTCTGAAAATTTTCTTACATCCAAGCCGTATTCGAGATAAAATTTATTTACATCAATTATTATTGATGACTGGGAGCAGGCAATGCAAATTTTATTCTTGATATCATCTGAAAGCCATTCTTTAATATCTATGCAGTAAGGCCCTGCTCTTCCAAGAAAATATGGCGCTGGAAAAATATTCTTGTTTTTTATAAAAAGAGGCATTTTATTCTTGGAATAAATCTCAACTATTTTTTTGAACAATTCAAAAAATTCCTGCAGTTCATTTGAATTTAAATTGAAGATAAAAACAATATTTTTCGGCTTTTTGTCTATTAAACTCAGAAAGCTTGAGAAATTTTCCTTGTGCTTTATATTTGAAAGATTGATTATAAAACTTATTTTTTTGCCGTATTCTTCTGATTCTGAATTTATTTTTTCAATAAAATTTGAGACATTTTCCTTGTTTATAATATTTTCAAAACAATCTAAGCAGATAGAATCATTAATTAAAGGAAAAATATCCTCACTTAAGATATTATATAAATCGCCTGCAGAATTTACAAGTTCACATCTAATTATAACTGAATTAAGCCTGTCAATCCAGGTTGCTGTTTCATATTTTGACAGGATTGCTTTTTGCTCATAGCCTTCAATAGGCATTGTTGGAATAATTGGCTTGGAGACAAGAACTCTTTTTTTCAAGCCAGAAACAATAATTTCTTCATTGTCAGAGAGATTTAATGAGAAAAATTTTTCCCCTCTTTCTCCGTGCCTTGTTAATCTTAAAACTCCAAGCTCGACAAGCTTGTTTATATGATGAAGGGTTCTCCTGTGCGATTGAGCAAGTTCGTATTTTAATTTTTTTAAATAATCAGGAGAGCATGAGCCAAGCTGATTTTTTAATTTAGAATAATTTTCATCAATCTGTTCAAGAATATTAGAAGTAGACAACTCATTATTCTCTTTTCTGAATAAGGCAATTATCTTTTGTTCTGTTTGGTGCATATTTTTTATTCTTTTTGCCTGATTTATTAAATACGTTCAGATATTTAAACTTTTGGTTCAGCAGTTTCAGCAGGTATTCTATAAGAAAGAATGGGGTTAGCTTCAGTAAAATGCTGAAACATTCATAAAGCCATGAAAAAAAGAGCATATATACTTAATTTAATTAAGTATATTATGTATTGTAGAGAGTGTATAAAAAACGGGAAAAGGGTGAATATGAGTGTGCTGGTTGAAGAACAAGCTTATGTATGCCCTGAATGTGAAAATAGAATAGAAT
The DNA here is from genome assembly GCA_016866995.1 of Candidatus Pacearchaeota archaeon. Taxonomy (GTDB): domain Archaea; phylum Nanobdellota; class Nanobdellia; order Pacearchaeales; family GW2011-AR1; genus VGKQ01. The sequence goes on along the minus strand of VGKQ01000001.1, from coordinate 41,601 downwards.
GGAGCAATAAAGAGAATGAATGAAATTGAAAAAACAAAAATAAAGAGAGTATTATCAAGATTATATTTTATCAGCTCTGACTTAGAAGCAATTGATAAAATAAAAATAGAAGATGCTGAAACTGCAAATCTTGCTTCTGAAATCAGAGAAAGAGTTGAAAAAATGAAAGAAATGCTGATAGATAAACATGAACAATCTCCTGGATAGGGCTGCACAACAGGCGCTTTCAGAGGTGCTCGGATTTGATGAGGCTAGGGTTTACTATTTAATTCTGAAGAAAAAAGAGAATGAACTTGAGAAAGAATTTAGTTACAGCAAGAGATACAGGCTCTTGAAAAGCTTGTTTGAATTGGGAGCAGTAGGAAAAGCAAAGCCAGAGGAGCAGGATTTTTTTTCGTATATTCTCCTGCCTCCATCATTTTTATATTCAAGCACAGACCTGGAAATTATCTCATTTCTTGAAAAATTATATCTTGAAAATCATTTTGGAATATTAAACAAGAGATTTTCCCAGATTATTTTAAAAGATGAGAAAATACTTCTTATTTTTTTGTTAAAATATTTTATGGAAGAAAAGGCAGAGATTGCAATAGATGAACTCAGGCTGGATTTTCTTGGAAAGAAAAAAGAGAAAATTAAGATAATGAGGAGAAAAGACAGGAGAAAAATTGGAATTATTGACAGGAAGCTTGCATTTGAGTTTGTAAGCATGTTTAACTCAGATGAAAATATCGGATATCTCAGCACAAACAAGGAAGACAACAAAGAATATGTTTCAATGATTGAACAAGAAATAAATGGGATGTAAAAAATTAAATATCTGAAAAATGTAAGAAATTATGGAACAAATATCATGGAAAGATTTTGAGAAAATTGATATTAGAGTTGGAACTATCCTTGAAGTTCTTGATTTTCCTGAAGCCAAGAACTCTTCTTACAAGCTTAAGATTGATTTTGGGGAGTTGGGAATAAAAAAATCATCTGCGCAAATCACAAAACTTTACAAAAAAGAAGAGCTTGTTGGAAAACAGATTATAGCTGTTGTAAATTTTTCTCCAAAGCAGATTGCTAATTTTATTTCTGAGTGCTTGATTTTAGGAGTTGTCAAAGATAATGATGTTGTCTTATTGCAGCCAGAAAGAAAAATTGAGAATGGTTTGAGGATTGCCTAATAATATTTAAATAACTCTAATTGTTATATTAATTATGATATTTATATTAACTTGAAAACATGTTAAAGTAAAAGTTTATATGTTAATAAGAACTAAAGAATAAAAAAATATTTGTAATATTTCCAAGGAATAAAAAATGAAAAAAGAGAAGAAAGCGCAGATTTTAGGATTGCCATTTTCAATGATATTTTCTATAATTCTTATTGTATTTTTCATAATTATAGCGATAGTTGCAATTTTTATATTTTGGAATCCTAGCAAGGATAAATGCACAATTTCTGATGAGATACAGGAAGGAATATTTAAACAAGATTTACAGGATGCTGTAAATGATGCTTGGGACTCGGACAGGAGCGAGAGAAATTTTTCAATAAGCCTTCCTGGAAAAATTGATTATGTCTGCTTTCTTGACACATCAAGAAGAGAATCAGGGAAATACAGGAATTTCTATGAAAACTTGACAGTATACAAGAGAGATGAAAATGGAAATCTTTTCTTTTATCCTGTAAAAAGCGCGTGCGAGGATTTTCGGGGAATTGAGATACAGCATATAAATATAACTGCAATTACATCTCGAGACAACCCATACTGCATTCCAAACAAGAAAGCAAGCTTGACAATAGAAAAAGGATTTTATGAGGGGCTTGTCAGGATAAAATAATTTAAAATTATTTTATTAGGATATTTATATTTATTATGGAGGGCTTATGGTTTAATTATTCTAACAGCCAATAAATAATTAATTTAACAGCTAATTTCCATAAATGCGCTTAATTTAAAACAAGATTATATTTAAATAACATAATATACTTTAGAATATATACTAACAAAAAAGAGGTAAAATAATGGCAAGAAAAATTCAAAAAATTATCTTGCAAAATAAAAGAGGATTTGAATTCAGTTTTACATGGCTGTTTGCAATTTTAGTTGGGGCATGCGTCTTGTTTCTTGCAATATATGGAGCAACACAACTTATTAATCAGGGAGAATACAAGTCAAATACTCAGATAGCCAAGCAGCTTACAATTTTGTTCAATCCGCTTGAGACTGGCTTGGCATCTGGAAAATCAACTCATGTTGACTTGAACACTGAAACAAGAATTTATAACAAGTGCTCGAGTTCAGGAGCATTTGGAAGCCAGGACTTTTCAATTTCTCAGAAATCAGGATTTATGAAAGAATGGCCAAAGCCCGGGTTTGATATTACTCTAAGCAATAAGTATGTTTTTTCAGGAGAAATAGAGCAAGGAAAGAGAATAAGCTTTTTCTCAAAGCCGTTTGAGATGCCGTTTAAAGTTTCAGAAATAATTTTCCTGACAACAAAAAAATATTGCTTTGTTAATTCTCCTGATTTTATAAAAGAAGAAATAAGAGCCTTGAATCTTGACATAAAGCTTGAAAACTGCTCAACACCTGACACAAAAGTCTGCTTTAATTCTGGAAATTGTGAGATAAATGTTCATCCTTCCTGCACTGGTTTTGGATGCGGGAATGAGTATGAAACAGGATATGTGACAAAAAACAGCAAGACACTAAAATTTACAGGGAGCTTGATATATGGAGCAATATTTTCAGATGCGGAAATATATGAGTGCAACTTGAAAAGACTGATGCTAAGAATACAGCAGATATGCTATGTTTATTCTGATGAATTAAGATTTATGTCAACAAGGGGATGCGGGAATGTCATGTCAACAAGCCTGATAAATCTTGCTAATGCTGCTGGAAGCACAACAAATTCTGTTGGCTTTGAAAATTTGAGACAAGCTGCAAAAACTGTTAAACAAGCAAATGATGCTGCAAAAGAGGGGTGCAAAATATGGTAAATTATATTTTTGCAGGGAGATTTGGTGTTTTAAAATGAAAGCCCAGTTGAAAATTCATCAGATGGCATTTATGATAATGGCTGTTTTCATATTTTTTATATTGGCTGGATTGTTTTATCTTGTAATTTATATGCAGGACTTGAAAAAGGAAGTTAATATTGAAGAAAAGAACAGGGCTACTGAAATGGCTGGTTTTCTTGCTTCAAGCGCTGAATTCTCGTGCGGAGATTATTGCATTGATGGGGACAGGGCAATGATACTTGGAAACAGAACAGTATTTCAGAAATTATGGCAAGTCTCAAGCATAGAAATAAGAACAGTTTATCCCAGCAATAATACAGAAATTTTATGCACTATATCAAATTATCCGTACTGCAATTTAATAAAGATTTACAGCAATAAAAAAGGCGGGGAGAGCACTGCTTCAAGCTTTGTTTCTCTTTGTCACAGGGTGAATGAGAATGATTATATTTATTTCCAGTGTGAAGTAGCTAAATTAATAATAGGATATAAGACACAAGCATAAGATGAAAATAAATATATTGGCAAATAAGTTTGCAAGATAAAATAAAAAATAAGATGAAAATAAAAAATAAAGGGCAGGAGGAAATTGTGGGATTTGTGCTTATCATAGTCCTTGTTGTAGTTATATCTCTTATTTTCCTTGCAATAAGCCTGAAACAGCCGCAGAAAAAGCTCATAAATACAGAACTTGAAACTTTTATACAATCAAGCCTGAAATATACAACAAACTGCTATGAAAGCCCTGAAAAAAGAAACAATTTGAAAGATTTGATTGTTTCTTGCAATTCAGGAAGAAAATGCCTGAACAATAAGACAGCTTGTTCTATTTTGAATGAGACAATCTCAGATATGATGAAAAAAAGCTGGAGTATTGGAAGCATTAATTCATATAACTTGAAGATTTATTCTGAGTCGAACAGGACGCTTGTTCAGGCAAGATATGGAAATTGCTCTGGCACAAAAACAGGAGCAAGTGTAATGATTCTTGGAGGAATAAGGGAAGAGATTGAAGTATGCAAGTGAAATAACACTTCTCAATTTAAACTAAAATCATACTGAAACTGGCAAATACCCTGCTTTACTGACTTTCAATTACTAGCTGATATATAAGGTTAATTGTAAAATGTGTTTAATTGGTTTTATTTGGTGTAGAAATAACTATAAATTAATATTAAATATAGCTATTAATTAAACTAATATCAGGCTAATTCAAACTTCAAATATTATGTTTAAAGAATCAATAAGCAAAACAGGCTTTAATTTATGCCTGCCTTTCTGAATTTTTCTGAACTCAATAAATCCGAATTTTTCAAGTATTTTTAAATCCTGGCTTACTGATTTAAAGTCTCGATTAAGCAGTTTTGCAAGCTTATAGATTGATTCTGGCTTTTCATATTTTATTGTGTAAAGAATTTTTGCTTTTTCATTGCTTAAAACCCGCCTTAATTCAGAAAGCTCTGAAAATTCATACTCTTCCTCCTGCCTCCTTAATCTTTTAAATAAATATGAAAAAGTATTTGGAGTTATCCCAACTTTTATAGTCTTTTTTCTTTTGGTTTTTGCCATTTTATCTGATTTTTAATGTTTTTTAGCATATATGGCTAAATAATACATATATGATATATTATACCATATATGTTTAAAAAACTTTCTATTTTAATTAAAATAAGAGTGTATTAACATATTAGTAACACCGAAAGCTTTATAAAGGAATAACCAACTTCCCCTCGATAATATATATTTAAAGCGAAGTTGTGACAGAAAGCTTTTTAAATACTAAAGAATTAAGGTATTTGCTTAAGCTATGCTTAAGCCGGCCGATGACAGAGATTCTAATAGGGACTACAGAGAGAACTGTCTAACAGGTGGCAATTCCCTATTAAGCCATCATGCGAGACAAAGCCAAAAATTTTAACAAGTGAAAGGAGGTTAAAAAAATGAAATTTAATTTCAGAAAAATTGCATCAGTGTTAGCTAGTGTTGTAATGCTAGGAAGCACCTTAGGAATTGCAGCTGCAGCAAACTATCCGGCACCATTCGTTGTTGGAGGAGCTGCTGATGGCGCAGTTGTTGTGACTTCTGGAAGCCAGGTTGGCGCTGTAAGTGACTGGGATGCAGCTGTTTCAACTCAAACAGCCCTGCAAGCTCTTGTTAGTGTAGGAACATCAACTACAACAACAACTACAACTGGCGGAGATAGTGTAAATCTTGCTACATCAAGTCAAAAGCTGTATATGAACAGCGCTTTGAATGCAGCAAGAACTATTCTTACAAAAGATCATATGCCAAACATCCTTGCAGATGGTTCTGCATATGATAATTCAGGAACAGAGTATAAATATACTCAGACTATCACTGTGATTGGAGGCAACAGAAAAGTTACCTTTTCAAAGAGCGGGGAGAGCATGGATCCTGGATTGTTGGTTGATACAGGCTACCAGGGAACAACACCTTTGTACAATTACACCTTGACATTTTCAAAGACATTAAATGTCTCTGATTCAAGTGTAGTTGGAACTGCAACAATAAAGATGCTTGGCTCAGAGTTTACAATTGGAGCAAATTCTGACGCAGACACATTATATCTATATGGGTCTGGAGCCGGAGCATCAGTGAATGAAGGCGAGACAAAGACAGTCAAAGTGGCTGATAAAGACCATACTGTCTTGCTTGTTGGAACTTCTTCAACAACTTCAGCAACAATTGAAGTTGATGGAGTAAGAAAAACTGTTTCAAAAGGTTCAAGCTACAAATTTGCAGGAGATTTCCAGGTTTATGTGAAAGATTTGTTCCATGCAACAAAAACAGGAACATTATCAAGTGCTGATTTGCTTTTAGGAGCAAAGACACTGCATTTAGAGAATAATCAGGCTGTTAAGTATGGAGCAGATGACACAACAATCCTTGGAACAGCTGCATTAGTTAGCGGAACAAGCGGCTCTGGAATAAACTCTGTTACAATTGCACAGGCTGCAGAGTCAGCAACAGGCGACTATCTTACAGTTGGACAAAGCTTTACAGATAGAGTGCTTGGTGGAGTGCAAGTAGAGTTTGCAGCAGCAACACCTGACATGAATTCAACAGCCAGAGACACTATCCTTGTTGACACTGATAATTCAGTCGCAGCAAGAGTCAAGTTTACATCATACTTGGCTGGAACTGCTGGTGAAAAACAGCTTGCTTTTGCAAGAGACAGGGACTTGATAGCAAACGGGGCTTTGCTTGCACAGCTCGCAACAGATGCAAATTATACAATCTGGAACATTGAAGGAGCAAATGCCAAAGTTGGAGATTGGATAATTGCAAATGACAATGATGAAGGAAGAATATTCCAAGTCATTAGCATAGGAGCAGGCACAAGCACCAATGACTATACAAGATTGAGAGATGTCATAACTGGAACAGATTATGACTTTGCAACAGGAACAAGAAATGCAACTTTAAGCGCACGAACAATCGGTGGAGCTGAATACAATGCTGCAACTGATCCAAGCAATACAGACTCATCAAAATGGGTTGTTAATTTGACTTGGGGCGCAGTCTCTTCTACAGCTGTTACAGGAACACAGATTACTGTATTCCCAAGAATAAAGCTGAAAAATGGAGAGTGGCTCTCGTTTATCTCACCAGTCACTCTTACAAACGGGACTGTTTACTCGCTGCCTGGATTGTATGACTTAACTACATACAAGGCAGGACAGACTGTGTTAATAAGAAATGATACAGAGGCGATTGGAGAAAGCAGCACAAAGTTTGGAAATGTAAATTACACACTTAATGTGCTAAGCACAAACAGCACTGCAACTATAGAAGGAATTAATACAGACAATGCTTTGTGGGCAGAGTGTATTGTTAATGCAACATATGGGCCTGCTGTGTTAATACAAGAGGAAAAAACTCTTTCAGACACAAATGGAAACTATGTATGCATTCCATTGACAATTTACACAAGTGGCTCAACAAACATGCCGGGAGTAGGAACTCCTGTTTCAGCTGATACAGTATTAAGCTTGCAGACAATGCAGACTAATACCTACAAAAGCAAGGGAGTTACAACTTACGGAACTCTTGTTGAAAGAGATGTTTCAACAGGAACAAACTATGCTGTAAGTGTAAGTTATCCGGATGAGCAGATGTATGTAGATGTGCTTTTCAAGTCACCAAGCGCAGTAACTGTTGCTGGAAGCGCATCTGCTGGCGGAGGCACTATAAAAGTTGTCAAAGACGCAGATGTTGACTCTGTCAAAGACAAGAACCTTCTTGTTGTTGGTGGAAGCTGTGTAAATACTGTTGCAAGGAAGATAGTGGATGCAAATGCAACTGCTCCGGTTTGTGGCGCTGCTTGGACAGCAAAAACAAATGTTGGAGTAGGACAGTACTTAATCAAGGCAGTGGCATCTCCTTACAATTCTGCCAAAGTGGCTGTGTTAGTTGCTGGATATGAGGCAGCTGATACAAAGAACGCTGTAGCAAAGTTGAAAGAGAACCACGCAACTACATTAGGTACAAGCAATGTGTATCCAGTAGTAACTGCTTAAAAATAGGCTTTATTTTTTTTCTTTTCTTTTTCTTTTTTTTAATTTCAAGCTAGAGCTCTCTGAATTATCTGCACTTTACAAAAATCAGAAAAATTCATAAGGGTTAATTCAATTATAATAAATTATAAAATTAATGATTATAAAAAGATTAAATATCTTTGATAAATTAGATAAAACAATTAATAATGGTTTTTATTTCAAACATAATAAATATATTTTTAAATCAATATTAACTAATTAGATTATGATAAGAAAAATTGAGAATAAAGAAGAAACAGAAAAAAAGAGAGAAAGAAGAAACAAGATAATTGTGATTATTTTTGGAATTATTCTTCTTTTAAGTTCAGCAGGATATGCTTTTTTTGGGTGGGAGAAAACAACAGCAGAAGGGAAAGTAAGCATGAATGGCTTGACTTTTACGAGGCAGGGAGATGTCTGGACAACTGAAATTTCCAGCTATAAATTTTATTTTCGCTATCTTCCAAATGAGACAGAAGAAGTGAAAATTAACAAGAGATTGCAGGATTATATAAAAAATCCGCTGTATCTTACAGGAAGCAGTGCTGCGGATGAAGAAATTGCGAGAAATCTTGCCCAGTTTGCAGAGAGAATTAATCTTGCGTGCTATATGGAAAACTGCACTGAAAACCTGCCTGAAAAAAATTGCTCAAGCAACATGATAATAATAAAAGAAAAGCCAGATTTTAAGAAATCAGTGTATACTGAAGAAGATAATTGTGTTTTTATTTTCTCCAATAACACAATAAAGGCGGCTGATTCTTTTATTTACAGGATTTTACAAAGCTAACAATAATGCAAGAAGAAATATACTTACAATAAAAAAGTTAATGATAAATAATATTATTAAATGTTAAAATTAACTCTAGATAAATAATAATGAGTTATAGATTAATAAATTTAGATTAAGAATGCACAATAAAATTAACAGAACAATAATTAAAGATAATAATAATTTAATTCCATAAGATTTATAAGTGCGGGTTTCAATTGAAAGATAACATGAAAAAGAGAAAAATAAAAGAAGACAAGCATGAAAGCCAGTTAAAATGGGTTTTGGCAATATTAGGAATAATTATAGCAATTATGGCGGCTATTTTTCTTGTTGAAATGGGAAGCAGCAAGTTTGAATATCTTGGAGTAAAGTTTGAGAAAATACAACAAGGAAGCAGAATAGAATATAATGCTTTGTTTCCTCTTGCTGATGCTTCTGGAAAAGTTACAGCTTACATGCCATTTACATTTTCAGAAGATCCGAGAAAATTAAGAAACATTAAAATTAATGGAACAATAAAACTAAAGAAAAATGTTGCATTTTCAGCCACTAAAGAAGTTATTATGGAGAAATGCGATGACAGCATTCTTGCCCCTTCCCGCCTTAATTCGTTTCTTGTAAGCGCAGGATTAAACCTGAAGGAGTATACTGTTGTGGTAAATGAAACAGAAGCAGTTGAAAGAAATCTTACATATTCAGATTGTGGAAATTTAGATGAAAAATATTCTGTGATTTTATTTGAAAAAGGAAGCAATGATAAAATAATAAAAGACGAAAATTGCTACAGACTGCAGATAGCCAACTGCAATTTTATGAATGTTACAGAAAGATTTATGATGGGGGTTTATGCATCCAACAGAGGAATAGACATTTAAAGGCAGGGATTCTAAATAATTTATGATTTCAGAGATATTGTCGGATTTTGCGAATTTTCTTGTAATTTCTATAGGCTCTCTTGGGTATCTTGGGATATTCATTCTAATGGCAATAGAAAGCTCTTTTATCCCGTTTCCAAGCGAGATTGTACTAATTCCTGCAGGATATCTTGTGTATCAGGGAAAAATGTCAGTATTTCTTATATTTACAGCCAGCATTCTTGGAAGCCTGCTTGGAGCTTTTGTAAATTATTATCTTGCGAATTTTCTAGGAAGAAGAGCCGTGAATTCCCTTGCTAAAAAATACGGGAAGATATTTTTTATTGACAAAAACAGCATAAAAAAATCAGAGAAATTTTTTGAAAATCACGGGGAAATCACAACTTTTATAGGAAGACTGATTCCTGTAATACGCCAGCTTATCTCGCTTCCGGCAGGATTTGCAAAAATGAATATTGGAAAATTCATTTTTTACACGGCGCTTGGTGCTGGGATTTGGAGCGCAATTTTGATTTATCTTGGATATGCTTTCGGGCAGAATCAGGAGCTAATAAAACAGAATCTTGACAAGATAACAGTATTTGCAGTAATTTTTTCAATAATTGCAGTAGTTATCTATGTCTGTGTTAAAAAAAAGAAAAAATAATTTATTTTGTCAGTTTGTAGATATATTTGATATCTGTATAAAAAGGAATATTTTTTATCTTATAAATTTTAATTGTAGCAAACCAGACAAAGAAAACAATAACTCCAGAAACAACATACCAAAAAATCTTGTGAGTTATATCAAAATAGGCGAAAGAATTCAAGTAGAGCATTGAGAAAATAAAAATTCTTGCTATATTAATAAGGAGAAAAACTAGAAGTGAGAAAATAATTGAATAAATTCTTGTTCTTGCTTTCATTGGAGTGGAAAGATTAAGAAGCAAAAGAAGATAGTAAGCAGAGCCCGCAACGCATGCCTGTATGATTTCTATTGAAGTATTATTTACAAGTATCTTGCTGCCATAAATAATGGAAGAATAGAAAAAGTTGAGAAAAAAATTCACAGAATTGACTGTCAGCGGAGTGAAGACAAGATAAAACAAGAAAAGATTTGGCAGCGCAATTAATACAAGAAATATGTATCTTGAGAAAATAAGCAGCAGTTTCTTGTTTTCTTTTTTCATAGAAAAAATAAAGAAAAGCTATTTAAATATCTTCTTCTCTTAGAAAGAGAAAATTTACTCTCTTTTTGATATTCTAACTGCAACGGCAATTATTAGTATTATCAGAACAATATTAATTACAACTATAAGCCAGATTAGCCAGTTTGATTTGAGGCTGTCAATTATTGCTGAGCCTGAAACTGACTGCTTGCCTGTTATTGTAAGTGTTGCAGACTGCTGCTTTGTTTTTCCGTCAAATAAAGCAGTTATTGTGAATGTATAATCCCCGCCTGCGTCTGGCTTGGCTAAAAGTTTTATTGTAACATCTTTGGCTTGGTTTGGATTTAGTGTAAATGTCTGCGGATTAATGCTTTCAAGTGTTGCAAAGCTGTCAATTCCTGTTACTAATAGTGTATAAGAAGTTGTCTGAGAGCCTGTATTTTTTATGTTTGCATTTACAGTCATTTCCTGCCCTGCGTTTGCTCCAGACTCAAGAGTTGCTGTGATTAGAGCATCTGTATTGGAAACCTGGATGCAGTTTCCTTCTAATTTTATTGTATGGCTTGCAACCCCGTCTTCGCTTATATCATATGTCTTGTCGTTGGTGTCATATTTATAGCGAAGATTAAATGACAATGTGTATGTTTTTTGTGTTGCATTTTCTGGAATATGTATTGCAAATGTTATTTCTTTTGGATTGTCATCCTGCCCTAGATCAGATATTTCCCTTGATTCTTGTATCCCAAGCTCTTTGTTAACCATTTCAACAAGGATTTTCTTCTCAGAATTTCTGCCTATATTTGCCACTTTAAACTTAATATCTTCATCAGCTCCGCAAATTGAAGAGTTGGGAGCAATAATTTCCATAACCTTAACTTCTCTTGAATCTCTTTCAATCTGTATATTCTGGAGCTTTTCATTGCACTCTGTTTCTTCTTCCCCATCTTCATAAGCTTTTACATAAAGAACATATCTTCCAGAGCCTTCTGCAACTTCTGCAGGCACACTTATTGTAAATGTAACCTGCTCTTTTTTGCCGTCATCAATGCTGACATCTTCTGTCAAGTCTCCTCCATCCCCATCTACTCCTATAAACTGCTTGTCAACAGTGTCATACAAGTCAATTTCAACTACTGCATCAATATCTCTTCCTATCCTGTTATTTTGGACATCAATATCAATCTCAACTTTGTCAAGTGGCTTCCATTTGAAATTAGTCTCTGAAGAAACATCATCAATATCAAGAACTTTTATTTTTCCAACCTGCCCCATGTCGCAGAAATCATAAGTAAATTGAAGAGAAACGTTTCTCTGCTCTAAAGTTGTTTCATTGTATGCTAATATACTAATAGGAGCATTGAATGTCCCAATATCAAAATTATCATCAATTTTTGAGATTGAGATATTTACAGAGCTAGAGTTGCTTGTATTTAAATTATAAAAATTATATGTATATGGAGAAGCTATTGTGACAAAATGATTATTTGAATCTGCAATTTTCTGAGGAATTGTTACACTGAAATTAAATGGGCCGGGTTCATTATTAGTTAGTGTAAATGCTGAAACATTTGCTGATTTTGTAAGGGTATTTACCTGAGGATTAAAATTCAGTGCGCTTGCCAAACTTGTAAGCATTACCGTCATTAAAACCAGCGTGAGTAATTCTTTTTTCATCTTTGTTGTAATTGTGCAGTTGTAAAGGTATTTAAACTTTATTGTGTTGTAAAATATATAACTCAGAAAATATTTTGATTTATAATTTTGTTAGAATCCAGCATTAATCCGGGGCAGGCAGTATTGACAAAAATATCACATGAAAAATTTTCAAGTTCGCTTGGATTTATATTATCTGAAAGAAATAAAAAAACTTTTTTGTTTTTTTTCTCGAGCTGTTTTTTTATTTTTTCTGCTTTACTGAGATTTTCCTGCCCGTATTTTGCTGATACTATAATACCTATATTGTCTGAAGAAAGAAGCCTGAGATATTTTGCTTTTTCTCTCTTTTTTATTGATTCAATTTCCTTGTTGTCAATTTCTTTTAGCGAGAAATTGTCAAAAATATAAACCTTGTTTCCCTGAAGCGCGAGATTTAATGCGTGAAATCTTCCTGAGCTCAGTAATAGTATAGGAAAATTTGTTTTGAGTTTTGAACAGCCAAGAACTTGTGAAAAGCCCGCTATTTTTTTCTTTATTTTGCTTTTTAACTCAAGAGCCAGATTTTTGTATTGTATGCTGTATGCTATATATATTATAGGAGGAAGAATTTTTTCAAGCTCTTCCAGAGCCTGAAAATTTATTTTTTCTTTTTTTACTGCTTCTATGTGCATGATTTTCATAAATTTGCAAGAAAATAGAAGTATATTAAATTAACTGAATATAATTAGTTTGGACATAACTTAAAATTAATAATTTAATTAAAATTAATAAATATTATTAAAATTGGGAATCTATTGAAAGTTAATTATGTATTATATTAATAGTTTAATCATCTGTGATTCTAATCAAAGAATTATTCAAACTTGCCTTCATCAAAAAGCTCAATTCCTTTTGCTACTGGTTTTGGCACTGCTTTGTGGATTTCTGCAAAGCTTGGAGTTACTATTATTATATTCTCTCCAAATCCGGCAATGCTTCCTTCAAGAGCTTCTGCAGTCTTTTTGACTTTGCTTATCGCTCTTTTTAACTCAATGACATCTTTGGTTTTCAGCGGGCGGATGTCTATAACAGCAATTGTGTATCCTTCTCTTAATGTATTTAAGATTTCGTTTATGTCATCAAACTGTCTTAGAATGAATGGGCGGACAAGAACCTTGCTTTTTCTTGCTTCCTGCCCCAAGTCAATTTCAACATAATCTGCCTCTGTTGAAACTCCTGTAAACATCTCTTTTAATTTTTTAAGCACCATAGTCAAAAGTATATCTAGATAGTTTATAAATATTTCTATAATCCATTAATTGCAATAGAGTAGTTAAAAAAAATTGAAAAATTTGTTTTTAACTATAAACTAAAGCAAATTATACTAAAAAATATAAGTTAATATAAACTAATTCTGAGATTAAGTTATTAGAAATTAAATTAAGGTGTTATGTTTAATTATTTTTGTTAATATTTGTTATAGAATTTTTATTTGACAATCAACAAAAGACAATATCACTCTTTTTTTATCTCGTTAGTGACTTCTTCCTTCAATTTTTCAAGCTTTTCTTTCAATAATTTTTCCTGCTTGTCAATTGACTTTAATCTCAGAGAAATAATATCTTTTCTTTCTGTCAATTCTTTCTCAACTTGATTTTTATCTGTTTTTAGCATTATCTGCCCGGTTATTCTGTAAATATCATCTTTTGTTTTTCCTATTTCAGAAAGAGCGGATTCTGCCTCATTAAGCTCGACTTGAAATGCCTGTTTTTGGAGCATCAAGGCTTGAAGATTCTGCTCAAGAGACTGCAAAACCTGAATTTTTTCCTGGATTTCTTTTTTAATGTTCATTTTATTTTTATGCCACTAATAAAATATGGTGTTCATCTCCCCTTGTGGTTATTAACATTTGGTATTCTTCATACCCTTTACTTTTCAACCTATTTATCATGCTTTTTATATCTTTGCCCCAAATGGCATGCCCATCAGAACAAATTATTATATAATATACATCTCCAAGATGATGTTCTGGAAAGGGGGTGTCAAATTTATAATCTCGTTGCTGATATCTTCTTGACAATTCTTTAACTGCGTCCTTAATTCGTTTTTTGTCTTCTTCACTTAAATTTTTATCTAATGACATTATTTTATTCGGCTTTTATCCTAAATGTATCTTTTCTTGGCTTAAAAAATATTTTGCTGCCGCAGCCTGGGCAGGAAAATCTTTTCTCGAGAGCTTTGTGAGAAATCTGCTTTCCGCACTTGAAACATTTGTATTGCGCCATCTTATATTATTTTGTTAGTTTTGTTTATTTTTAAACTTTCCTTAATTAGCTGTAACTTAAATTTATCAATTGTTTTAATTTAAGGAATTTTTTATTGGTTTTTTAATATTATAATATTTTAACTCTTAATTTGTTTTTGTAATATTAATTCAGGATTATTTATTGATATAGTAAGCATGAGATGCAAATTTTTTTCCGCATTTGTTGCATTTCCATATTCCTTTTGATATTCTTCTTGCTGTTTTTTTGCAGTAAGGGCATGCTTGTTTTTTTCTCTGCTTGCCTTCTATTTCTGTTATTCTTCCCCGGACATATTTTCCATATCCTGCTCTTAATCTTCCTGCTGCTTTTACTTTTTTTGTTCTCATGTTTATATCTGCTGAATTTGGCTTTTAAATCTTTGTTTTATATGGGGCCGCCCAGATTTGAACCGGGGTCGCCAACTCTCTTGAGATTTTCCCAAGGCTGGAAGGCTACCAGACTACCCCACGGCCCCTTTGATAGTTTTAAATGGCTTAACATCCTTAATAAATTTTGCTACTTCTGCTTTTCTATCTCTTTGCTATTTTCCATAACTGCTCAAAATATTTTCTGTAACTTTCTGCGACAGTTTTATCTTCGATTAATAAACCATAGGGATTTTCTGTAAACATAACAATTGCAACAAAATTTCCGCAGATTATTGTTTCTGTTAATTGCTCAAATTCCTGAGACAAGAATTTTACTTTTGACAAAGGGCGCTTGTTTAGCTGCTTTCCAAACTTTCTAATTGTCTCATCAAATACCTGTCTGGATTTAATTTTTTTGGCAATTCTTTTGGTGTGCAGAGAATACCACCAATCTTCCCCCATAACATCATAAGTTACTCTCTTGCCACCTCCGAAAGTGTTATACTCTTTTCCTCTAGAATTTAATAAAAGATTATAGATTTCATTTATTCCTTTTTTTCCCTTATAGACTGCTGCCTGCTCTTTCTCTTTGGCTTGTTTTTGCTTTTCCTTTAATTCAGGCAGGATTTTTTCAAAATTTATCTTTTTATCCTCAATAAACTCATAAAAATGCTCTGGATTAGTTGCCTGATAGATTTTTTTCTTTCCCTTCAGAATAAAGCTTATTAATCCTTTTTCAATCAAGCTGTTTAAAGCCCTATGAACAACCGAATTCTGGAGACTAGATTTTTCCAGAATTTTTCCAGCAGAGGAACTTCCTAACTGCAATAAGGCAAGATAAACTTTTATTTCTGCTTGTGTTAATCCTAAATCTTCAAGTATTGCCGTGTCCATAAAAAACCAAGGAAATTGAGCTTTTTAATTCTTTCTTTTTATAGTATCATTTGGGAGGATAAATATCTAAATAGGCGGGTGTTGCTACTTGGTTATAATAAATAACAACAAATTAAGAAAAAATAAGATGGTAGACACAATTTATGAGTATGCTTGTAAGATTTGCAAGCAAACTTATACAAGAAGAGAAGATGCAGAAAAATGCGAGGAAAATGGGCTAAGAAATCTGCCTAGAGAGTGCAAGAGAGGTGAAATTTTTTATGCCACCCTCCATGCTCCTCCTCTTAAGCACGAGATTGTAGTTGTAACAGATCCTTTTTCACTAGGAATTAAACCTAAAAGTCATACGAGAATTGTCAAAGTACTAAGAATACTAGCTGAAACTAGCGGGAGATCTGCTTTTTTTCCTCTAGGTTCTATGGAAGCAGAAATTGAACGTTCTGGAATAGATATATTATCTATCTACTGTTGTTTTAGATATCTTAATTTGGGTATAGCTTATTCTCTCTCAGGAGTTAACTGTAGTCCAGATGAGTTATGTGAAATTTTAAAGGATAAAGAGGAGGCATCTTTTGATAAAAGGAACTTTGACAGGTTTATAGAATGGCTTAACTGCTGGAAAACTAAAAAATAGGAGAGAATAAAATGACACTTGTAAGAATAACAGAAGAACAATTAGCAATGATAGATGGAGTAAGAGAATTAGCAAGAACAAATGTAAGTGCAAAGGAGATAATGACAGATAGTGCAAATGATGTGAAAGGATTGCATGAGAGACATAAACAAGAACTTGAACAAAAGATAATAGAGATTGCTCCTAAGGGAGCAGATGCTTATTTGCTTGGAAAGGGTAAAGAAGGAGGTTTCAAGCCTTATGGATGTTTTTCTAGTTTAGACATAGAATATCCAATAATCTTCTTAGAATTACCAAAAATGAGATAATTATTTTTTCTTGACTTCTTCCTTCTTTGCTTCTGCTGGCTTTCCTGCGTCTGGCTTGGCTCCTGCTGCTGGTGCTGCAGCTGCCAGAGCTCCTGGAGCTGCTGTTTTCGCGGCTTTTGCCTCTTCCTCTGCCTTCTTTGCCTCTTCCTCTTTCTTGAGCATTTCATCCTGTTTTGATTTCAGTTTTGAAAAGAACTCGGAAAGATTTTTCTTTTTATCCTCGCTTGCCTCTGATTTTTCAGAATTGATTTCAGAATCATAAACTCCTTGCAGAATTTCTTTTTCAATTTCTTTTGCTTCCTTATTCTCAATTAATATTCCAAGAGAAACACAGCTTCCAACAACACTTCTTACTGCTGCCTTTAAACTTGATGATGTCATGTTTTCCTGCTTGATTTTTGCAATTTTTATTATCTGCTCAATTGATAAATTTCCAACTTTCAGTTTTTTTGCCATTCCAGAAGCAAGTTCTATTCCCAATTCTTTTTTTAATAATTCAGCAGTGGGAGGTGAAAAAACAGAGACAGAAAAACTTTTTGTCTTTGGATTAACATCAAGCTCGACAGGAACTTTCATTCCTTTAAATCCAGAAGTTGCTTTATTTACATCAGAAATAACTTTTCCAATATTGATTCCAAGAGGGCCGAGCTTCTGGCTTATTGCCGCATTCGGCTTCATGTCTCCACCATCAATTAATAATTTTATTATCATTTTAATTTCCTTGAAGTTTAATATTTAAATTTATTGGTTAAAGAAATCCTCCTCTGTGTCTTCTGCCTCCTCTTTCTCTTGTTTTTCTTCTTCAGATTCTCTTCTTATAACTTTTATATTATCAAGCTTTACAGTAACTGGGATTGGGATTGCTGCCTCAAGTAATGTAACTACTGCCTCTCCCTTCTGCTTGTCAACTCTTATAACTTTTGCTTTTTCTTTCTTGAACGGCTCTGATATCATTTCCACAATATCATTTTTCTCTATTTTCATTTCTGCAACACTTGGCTCGAGCATGTTTTTCACGTCTTCGTAGCCGATTGTCTTTCCTATTATACCTTTGATATATCGAAGATTAAATACTGCTTCTTCTGCTAAATCTCTTTCACTGGCTTCGAGAAAAATATATCCCCGCAAACCATGCGGGCGGAAGATGCTTAGGACAGGAAGATTTTTTTTCTCAATCTTCTCAATAATCATATCCATTGCCTTATCTTCTTTGTTTGTTGTTACTTTTATTACAAATATCATGCCAGACAACCTCCGGTTTTCTTGGCGAGTTTTCCCGCTGATTTACTGCTCATGGCTGATTTCATTTTTTTATTATCTTATTTATTTTGCCTCGTGCAAGTTCTCACTAGCTCTTAATCTCTTAAGAACAAGTTTATATTATTTAAAATGTGGCATTTATAAATCTGTCGATTTTGGATTTAATTATTCTATTATTAGCTTATTAATCCAAAATTTATTGTTTTAATTAATTGTCCTATTTTGAACACCTAAACATAATAATTAATTTTTAGAATAAGTGTATAATTACTGAAATTATAAATCCTATCAAGCCTATTATAAGTATTCCGACAGCTGAAACTTTTGCGATTGTCTTGTATTCTGTCATGCTTGGTTTTCTCAGCAAGAGCCAGACTCTCACACATTTTTCAAAAAATGATTTTAATTTTTCCTTCATAAAATACTAAATTAAATGTTATTTTTAAAGTTATTTATCTGATTAAATCTTTTATTAGCAGCTCTAATTATAGAATTAATTTGCAAATTTATTGCTTTAATTAATTTGTGTCTTATTTAGCATTAATCTAAGAACTCAATACCAAGCTCATCTGACATATCTTTCTTGGCTTTTTCAACTGTTGTATGCTCGTGCCCGAGAATCTGCCCTGACTGAACTCCTGTGATAATAAGCATAACTCTAATTGATTTTTCCATATCCTCTGAAATCTGCGCCCCCCAGATGAGTTTTGCATCTTCATTCAGTTTCTTGCCAACATAATCAATTATTACTCTTGACTCATCTAGACTTAAATCAGGGCCGCCTATAATATTAACTAGTGCGCCTGTTGCATTGCTGACATCAACGTCAAGAAGAGGATTTTCAAGTGCTTTCTCGACTGCTTCTATTGCTCTCTGCTGTGAATCAGACTCGCCCATTCCTATTAACGAGACTCCGCCGTCTTTCATGATTGCTTTTACATCTGCAAAATCTCTGTTAACCAAGCCAACTTTTGTTACAAGTTCTGTAATTCCCTTGACTGCGTTTGTAAGAATTTCATCTGCTATTTTGAAAGCTGTATGCAAAGGCAACTCGGGAGCAAGCTCAAGAAGCTTGTCATTTGGAATTACGATTAATGTATCAACAATGCTCTCAAGCCTTTCCAAGCCGTACATTGCATTTTCAATTCTCTTTTTTCCTTCGATTGTAAACGGCAGGGTAACAACTCCAATAATTAATGCTCCAAGCTTCTTGCCAATTTCTGCGACAATAGGGGCAGCTCCTGTTCCTGTGCCTCCGCCTAATCCACATGTTATAAAAATCATGTCTGCTCCTGAAAGCTTTTGCTTTATCTCGTGTTCTGCCTCTCGCGCGCTTTCCTCTCCGACTTTTGGGTTGCTTCCTGCTCCTAATCCCTGCGCAAGCTCTCTTCCAATGAGAATTTTCTGGTCAGCATTTGTATAAAGCAAGTCCTGTGCATCTGTATTTAATGCAATCATTTCTCCTCCTTTAATTCCAACTTCTCTCATTCTAGAAAGAGTGTTTCCTCCGCCTCCGCCTATTCCAACTACTTTT
This sequence comes from Candidatus Pacearchaeota archaeon, assembly GCA_016866995.1. Classification (GTDB taxonomy): domain Archaea; phylum Nanobdellota; class Nanobdellia; order Pacearchaeales; family GW2011-AR1; genus VGKQ01. The sequence continues at coordinate 22,286 of VGKQ01000001.1, read as the reverse complement.
ATCTTTGCTGTTTGTTTCTTCAAGAATTCTTCCAGCTCCCTGTCAATTTCAATAATTTCCTGGCTTTTTTCACCCACTTTTATTATGTCAGCCATGTTTCATCCTTATAGGCGAGTTTTGTTTCCCACGAAAATCATAAGATTTTCGGGGCCCTAAAGAGCGTGCTCTTTATGGTTTTACTAAAAGAATGAAGGTTTTTAAGTTTTTATATAAAAACGTATATATGTTATTTTTCAGGATTTTCTTCAGCTTTCTCAGGCAGAATTTCAACTTCAAGCTCTAAATTTAAAATTTCTTTGAACTTGGATTTGAATATTTCAAATAAGGGCTTGATTTTTTCTTCTGCCTTTATTATCAGCTTGTTTTCTTTAATCTCGAAATCAAATTTTCTTCTGAAGAAGAAAATTTGCAGGCATTCTACTTTTTCCTTGTTATCTTCAGATTTTCTTTTTACATTCAACTCGTAGACAACTGTTTTATTAGCAAGAGGATGATTAAAATCTACAATAACTCTGCCTCCTGAAACTGCTGAAATTCTCCCCATAATATTGTCAAAATTGAATACCATTCCGGGATGAGGATAGGTTTCTTTTTCAAGAAAAATCTTAAGAGGCATTGTCTTTATCATTTCCCTGTTTCTTGAGCCGAATGCTTTTTCTGGCTCAAGTTCAAGAGTGTATTTTCCTACTTCTTTTCCAATTAGAAACTCGTCAATTGCAGGAAGAATCATGTTTTGTCCGAGGCAAATTATTAATGGTCTTGTATCAATTTCAAGATTAATTTTCTTTGCTTCTTCTTTTATGTTTGTGTCAAAAATCTCGCCATTCTTTACTTTGCCTGTAAATTCCAGCTCAATAAAATCGTTTTTTTGCAACATTAATTAGCGAGATAAATATGGTTTAAAAACTCTTCTAAAATATAAAACAATTATTATTAATAAATATTATTAATGGGATTATTAAAGAATAAAAAAGGTTTATAAAGGCAATTTTGATTTAATGATTATGTCATACAAATTAATAAATGCTCATGATGCAAAAGAGGGCACAACTATTATTGTAGACGGGGCGCCTTGCACTGTAAGGAGCAATGACATAAGCAAGACAGGAAAGCACGGAGCAAGCAAGTGCAGAATAGAGTGCATTGGAATTCTTGACGGAAAAAAGAGAATTGTGGCTGTTCCTGGAGGAGAGAGATTTGAAGTTCCGTTAATCGAGAAAAAAAGATGCCAAATTTTGTCTGTTTCTGGAGAGAAGGCAAGCGTAATGGACTCTGAAAGCTTTGAAACATTTGATATAACAATAGATGAGGAAGCAAAATCTCAAGTTCAAGAAGGAAAGCGGGCTGAATACTGGATAATTGATAGTGTAAAAGTTTTGAAGAGAGTTTCCGGGTGAAAATAAAAAGATTAATCAAAAAACAGTAAAGATAAAAAATTAATAATCAAAACAAGTAAAAAATAAGTTACAGCTAATTAACAAAATTAAAAAATAATAAAATTAAAATAACAAAAAATCTTAAAAATTTTTAAGATGGCAACAAAAATTCCCGCGGCGATGGCAAGATTGTATAAAAATGTTTTTGTATGCAAAAACTGCTCAAGCAAGATGAGGGCAGACGCAAGAAAGATAGCAGAAGGAACTGCTAAATGCAGAAAGTGCGGCGGGAAAAAATTCAGGCCGATTAGCAAGAAGTAAATTATTATTTCAATCTTCTTTTTAATCTTGAGTTTTCTCGCCTAAGTTTCTCAATTTCATCAAGCAAACCAAGTAGTTTATTGCCAATTTCTCTTGTTATTTCAATTCTGCCTCCTGTTGAAATATCAATTGCATATCCTGGGTCAAAAGCAGAAGTATGCCCTCCTCCAAAAAGTTCTGCTAATCTTGCACCATTAGCCCTCCATGCATTAACATATTTTCTGAAACTGCGGGTTCCTTTTCCGTTTGGAAGAATATAATCATTGCTCATTATTTATTATAGATTTTAAACTAATTAAATATTTTTTGGTTTTTTGTTACTGAAACATAGCTTTAAAAAATCATTTTAACTAAATAAGATAAGGAGAAAAAAATGAGCTTTGTGATATATGATTTAACCTTTCTTGTAATTTTTTCTCTAATTGTTTTTATATTTCTGTACAGGAGAAGAAAAAATTTGAAGAGAGAGGGGTTGATGTATCTTTATAGGACACAAGTAGGAATAAAATTAATAAATTATATCGGAAAAAAATACAACAAATTTCTTGGATTTATGGATTATGTTGTTATTATTGCAGGATATTTAATGATGGCTATAGGGGTTTGGATGTTTATCCAGCTTCTTTATATTTTTATAAAGCTGCCTGATTTTGTAAGAATGATTAAAATTCCTCCTATTGCTCCTCTTATTCCGTATCTTCCGCAGATATTTAATGCAACATGGCTTCCTCCTTTTTATTTTACGTACTGGATTGTTGCCATTGCAATAACTGCTATTATTCATGAATTCTCCCATGGCATATTTGCAAAAAAAGAAGGTGTGAAAATAAAAACAACCGGATTTGCGTTTCTATGGGGTTTAGGAGGAATTTTTCTATTTTTTTATAATAAATTTAAAAAAAGGGTTAAACCAGTTTATGCAGTGATTCTTTCAGTAATAATAATTATAATACTTGGGGGGATTATAACTGGAAGTTTATGGTATTTATCTCTATTAGGGGTTCCGTATATGAAAGAAATTGGAATTATTTTAGTTCTTATCACTTTACCTTTTATAGGGGCTTTTGTCGAGCCAGATGAAAACCAAGTGAAGAAAATGAAGATAAGAAAGCAGCTTCCATTTTTAATAGCCGGAACTTTTTCCAACCTGATTATTGCAATAATTTTCTTTTTTATTTTCTGGATTTTCTTTTCATTTGCATTTGTTCCATCGGGAGTTATTTTTGGTTCATATACAATGGCTGCTATAAATGTCTCAGACATAACAATAGTTCAAGATGGTTTTTTTGTTAAGTTTAATGGCGGATTAAATTTGACTGAAATTGAAGCAGAAAACAAAACTTATTTTGCAACATCTGGAATGCTTGCCCAGAATTCATCATTAATTGCTGTTTTTGAAGACTCTCCTGCATTACGGGCGGGATTATCAGGAGTAATAACTGAATTTAATGGAATAAAAATAAAAAATAATGCAGAGTTAAGAAGCCAGATTCTAAAAATGAAGCCGGGCGACAGTGTTGAAATTAAAACATTATTTAATAATTCAATAAAAGAGCATAATGTAATTCTTGGAAAAAGGCCAGATAACAGTTCTGCAGCATATCTTGGGATAGCAACATCTGCATCATCAAGCAGCGGCATAATGGGAAAAATAAGAGATGCGCTTTCTTTTTTCCAGGATTCACAAACATATTATCAGGCAAGATGGAATGAGGAGCTCGTAATTTTTATTTATAATCTTATCTGGTGGATAATGATAATAAACATAAGTGTTGCAATATTTAACATGCTTCCTTTGGGAATATTTGACGGGGGGAGAGTTTTTTATTTGACTGCTTTATTTTTTGTAAAAAGGGAAGAAACTGCCAAGAAAATCTACAAGATTTTAACTTATATAATTGTGGGAATATTTCTCGCTCTAACATTATTGTGGCTTGTGTATACAATTTTTTAATTAAAATAAAAACTTGCAAGAAAAGCTGATGGCTTTCAGAGAAAGGGCCTGTAATTCAACGGCAGAATAATTCGTTCGCAACGAATAAACCTGAGTTCAATTCTCAGCAGGTCCATTTCTTCTCTTTCGAAGAGAAGCAGAAGACCAAAGAATAAAAAGAAAGTTAGAAAAGAACCAAAATATGTCTGTATAAATACAGATAAAAAACTTCGCATTAAAATTTTTCTTGAAATTATAGAAAGATATTTAAATAAAAAAATATTTAAATTAGCAACAAAATTAACAATAAAAAGAGGGGAAAATGGCAAAAAAGAAAAAGAAAAAAAGAAGATAGTTCTTATTAATTTTTTATTTTTAAATTCGATAGTTTTAAATTTTAACTTTTTCTAATTTTTTTATCCTGAAAATCAGAGATTTTCAGGCTCATTAAATTTTAAACTAAACAAACAAAAAATTTAAGATGAATACCAAAGTCAAAAATATATTAAAGAAACAGCATTATGCTTTATTTGGACATTCTGGAATTCAGATATGCAGGTGGACAAAAAAATCATTGAGAGATGAAGGATGCTGTTACAAAGAAAAATTTTATGGAATAAAATCACATAAATGCTGCCAGATGTCTCTATGTTTTTTGTGCCAGAACAAATGCGTACATTGCTGGAGAGCTATTGAATTGAATTATGGAAAGATAAAAAAATTTGATGAGCCAGAAAAAATAGTTGATGAAAGCATTTTTCAGCAGAGAAAAATGCTTTCTGGTTTCAAGGGAAGCAGAAAAACAAATCTGAAAAAGTGGAAAGAAGCTCAGAATCCGAGCCAGTTTGCTATCTCTTTGTCAGGAGAGCCTACAATTTATCCAAAACTTGCTGAATTAATTCTCGAATTGAGAAAAAGAAAAATTACAAGTTTTCTTGTGACTAATGGGCTGCTGCCTGAGAAAATTAAAGAACTTGCGAAAAAAAATGCTTTGCCTACTCAGCTTTATGTTTCATTGAATTACTCTCAAGAAAAATTATTTAGAGAATTTACAAGAAATAAAGAAAAAAACTCGTGGAAAAAGCTGATGAAAACTTTAAACTTGATGAAAAATTTGAAAACAAGAACTGTGATAAGAATTAATCTTGTGAGAAATTTGAATATGTCTGATAATTTTATTGAAGAGTATGCCAAGTTGATTGAGAAAGCTTCTCCGCAATTCGTGGAGATGAAAGGTTTTGTTTCTGTTGGATTTGCAAGAAAGAGATTAGGATATGACAGAATGCCAACTCATGAAGAAATAAAAAATTTTGCATCTGAGCTGCTGAAATTTCTGCCAAAATACAATTTTCTCGACGAGAAAATTGAATCAAGAGTTGTTTTACTTGGGAAAGACAGGAAGGAGATGAAGATACAAAAAAAAGATATTTGAAATAAGCATTATCTCTAAAATTTTAAAAATTTCTGAGAGGTTATTCACTTTAAATTTTGCCACTTTTTCAAGCTCTGGATTTTTTGGATTAAATGCTATAATTCTGCCAAGTTCTGCTGACGGAACTACTGTAATGGAATCTCCAATAATAAAAACATCCTCTTTCCTTAACTTATTTTCTTCTATAAATTTTTTAATTTTTATTGCCCTGTCAAATCTGTCAAATTTTGTTTTTAAATTTCCTGTACAAATTCCATTTTTATATTCAAATTCTGTTCCAAATGCATTATCTAAATTAAGTTCTTCCTGAATAGCAATAGCTATTTCCAAAGGATCTGTGGAATAAAAAGCAATCAGATAATTTTTATTTTTTAATTCATTTATTAATTCTCTTGAGCCGTTTCTTAGATTTTTCCTTACAATCTCGCGGGCATTTTTCATTAATAATTCCTGGCTTGCTCCCTTAAACATTTTTGCAAATTCTTCTGAGCCCCATGGGTGTTTCTGCCTGACTTTAAAATAATGAGCTTGGTGTTCTAACATTTCCTGCTTCTTTCCTATTGAATCTGCCAGCATGGCAAATCCAGATAAACTTGAATCTATTAAAGTTCCTGAGCCATTTATAATAAATGCTTTCATGTTTTTGTTAAGATTAAGAAATATATAAAATTATACCAAAGGCACACTAATTTTTGTTTCTATTCCTGATTCTGTATCCAATTCTATTAACTCTCTCTTGCCATTTTTTATCACACAATAAGTAGTGTATCTTTGTGGTTCTCCAGAATTAAATTCTCCGTCAGTACATTCTGTCATTTTGTTTTTTCTCCTATTTATTTACAAGTAGATAATTCCTTCCTGAGTCAGAGCAGTAAATCTTACACCAACAGGCAAGCTTAATAATGCAGAGATTAAAGCCATATGCTCCTTGCCTTCTCCGCTTGCAATGCTAAGAGCAACTTCTGTGCCCTGAATTTTTCCATTTAGCTTCTCAAGAATTTCCTGCTTTAACTCAACTATTCTCTTTCCTGTATCAACTTTGATAAATTCATGTTTTTTTTCTGTCGTGAATTTTTCTGCAAACTCGCTTCCAATTAAAATAATATTGTCCCATTCTCCCCGATTAATTAATCCAGCTACCTGAGCCCATGTTCCTTTTCCTGATGATAATAAAGCTATAAGTTCCATGATTTTATTATCAGGATTAAATTTATAAGCATTTGTGTTGTAAAAAAGATATAATCAAAATGGCGCAGGATATTCCTTTAGCAGAAATAACTTTAAGAAGATATGAAAAGCCGTATTCAATGGAAAAAAGAGAGCTTGTAAAAAGAATCTGCCTTTCTCTTGGATTTCTTCAGCCAGGAGACGGAAGAGATGTTATTGTTGATGTTTTAATGGTTCTTGAGGAAGCAAGAAAAAATAAAAAACAGCTGACAAGCGATGAGATAAAGAAAAAAGTCGAAGAAAACAGACAGAAACACAATCTGGAGATGAAAGGAATTGCAGAAAGCAATATAAGAAGACAATTAAAAAGGCTTCATGACATAATGCTTGTTGACAAAAAAGAAAATTTATATAATATCTCTGAATTTTCTTCTCTTTCTGAAATTTTTTCAAGCAAAATTGAAAAATTTCTTGTTCCGCAGTGTATAGAAAGAGTTAAAGAATATCTTGCTGAACTGGAAAAATAAAGCGGTTATGATACCTTAAAGCGAGAAGATATATTTTCCGTTGATAAATCCTAATCTATAAATAAAATTTGTTTTGTCTGCTATCAAAGATATATCTGCCTTTCGTCACCTTATCTATACAGAATCAATAAAGCATATATTTTAATATAGATAATTTTATAAACATTTATCTGCTTATAATAAAATGTACAGGCAAGTTGAGATAGGCAAAAGAATTTCTGGAGAAGCACTTGAAAGAATTTTGCTTGATGCTGCTAAAGATATTGGATTAAACGCCAGCTCTGAAGATGTTTATGATACTCAATTTGTTCTTGGTTCAGTTAGAGAGGAGAAAGTTTACAAAAGGACTAAAATTCAGTTAAGAGGAAGGGTTTTACCCCTTATAGAAATATCTGAAATTAAGAAAAAAGATACTAGAAGCTGGTTTGCTGTCTCTACAGGAGTGGAATTTCCACCTTTTGGTTTTGCTTCTCAAAGAACAGTAAAAAAATATCTTGAGGCTGTTTCTAAGCGTGTGGAAGCTGCATAATTAAATAAATATTACATACTTAATAAGACACCCTTATTAATCATTGTTTTTTAGATTTATTGAAAAAGAGATTTAAGCTTTTCTTTATATACTGAATTTAAGTAGACAGCAAGGGCAAATTCTTTTTTTGCCTGCTCAATATTTCCCGTGTTTTTATATGTCAAGCCAAGATTAAAATGCGTGTCAGCATTTTTTGGATTGATTGAAAGGGCTTTTAAAAAATAATTGATTGAAGAAGAATAATTTTGAAGAATGCTGTAAATTATCCCTAGATGAGAAAAAATCATCTCGTGGCTTCCTTTTTTCTCTGCCATTTTCAGTGCTTGTTCGGCTTCATAAATTTTCCCCTGCTCTAGAAAAATAATTCCTTTTTCAAGCCAGGCAAGATAAAAATCCGGATTTTTGTCAAGAGATTTGGAAAGAAAATCAAGTGCTTCATCAGTTTCATTTATACTATGAAGCTGAATTCCAATTTGATAGTATTGAAAATAATCATCTTTTATGTTTTTCTTCTCAATATCAATATACATTCTTGTCCTTTCATTGCTTCTTGAGAGCATTCCAAAATGATGAATTGGAATTTCTGTCTCCATTATTTTTCCACATTTCAATATTGAAAATTCAACGCTGTCGTGAACTGCCCCTTCAAACCCTATTTCTGGAAGATTTCTGAAAAAGCGTATCATTCTTCTTGGAATAAAACAACTTGAAACCTTGCTTTCTTCATATTTATCGCCAGTGCATGAGATAGAAGAAAATAAACCAATCCCATTCCTGTAATTTCTCTGAATAAAAGAGAAACCAATAAATTCTGTTATTTCTGCGAGATTTTTTATCTTCTCTAAATCTTGTTCTGCTATTGTCTCATCTGCATCAAGATTTAAAATCCAGTTTCCTGTTGCTTGGCTTTTGGCAAAATTCTTAGCATCGCTGAAATTATTATTCCACTTAAAATGAAAAATTTTTGCCCCGAAATTTTCGGCAATCTTTATAGTATTATCAGTCGAGCCAGTATCAGCGAGAATAATCTCTCCAATTATGCTTTTCACTGAATTAATGCATTTTTCAATTGTTTCCTGGTTGTTTTTTGTTATTATGCACAGGCTTATCATAAAACTTGAGAGATGAAAAAGTTTATAAATCTCTATTTTTCCATAATATAGCCAATAAACTACATCATCAGAATATATTTTCTATGATTCTGGTGCAGAATGTAGGAGGCAAGAAATTTTGCGAGACAAATAGAAAATAATAGCGAGCGAAGTTTTGAGGCAAGATTAGGAGAAAAAAATGAACAAAGAAGAAGTAATAAAAGCCATTCAGGAATTAAGAAAGCAGGAAGCAAGAAAATTCAAGCAAACTATTGATTTAATTATAAATCTTAAAAATTTTGATATAAAAAGAGAGTCTGTAAATTTGATAGTTAATCTGCCCCATAAAATAAAAGACAAAAAATCTGCGGCATTTTTAAACACAAAAAGCAAGATAATTGATACAATAACAAAAGAAGAGTTCTCTAATTATAAAAATAAGAAGGATATCAAAAAACTTGTTAAAAATTATGACTTTTTTATTGCACATGCAGGATTAATGCCTTTAATTGCTTCTACATTTGGAAAATATCTTGGGCAGGCTGGAAAAATGCCTTCTCCACAGCTTGGAATAATCACAAATGACAGCGAGAATTCTATAAAAGAGGTTATAGAAAAAGGTGAAAGAGCAGTAAAGATAAAATCAAAAGAACCGAGCCTGAAACTTGGAATTGGAAGAGAGGAAATGAAAGATGAAGATATTGCAGAAAACATACTTGTTGTTTATAATGCTGTTTTAAATGTTCTGACAGGCAAAAAAGACAATATTCATTCTGTTTTAATTAAATTTACAATGGGAAAGCCAGTCAAAATTGAAAAATAAAAAATTACGCAAGGATAAAAATGAAAGAAAAATTAAAAAAAGCAAGTAATGAGAGAAAAGTTCCAGAAAAGAAACTAAAAGCTGTTACAGAGCTTGAGAATTTAATAAAAAACAACAGGACATTTATGGTTTGTTCTATAAAAAATCTTCCTGGAAAGCAGTTTGAAATAATCAAGAAAAAGCTCAGAGATAAAGTAAAAATAAAAGTTGTAAAGAAAAATATTATTTTAAGAGCAATAGACAACTCTGGAATAGAAATAAAGAAAATGAAAGAGCATATAAAGGAAGATTCTGCCTTATTGTTCTCTAAACTTGAATTATTTGAATTATCAGGAATTTTAAGCGATAATACTGCTCTGGTAAATGCAAAAACAGGGCAGATAGCAACAGATGACATTTCTGTTGAAGCAGGGGCTACTGAACTTGTGCCCGGGCCTGCAATATCTGAACTAAGCTCCTTGGGATTAAAAATAGCAATAGAAGATGGAAAAATAAGCATAAAAGAGAAAAAGATTATTGTCAAGAAAAATGATAAGATAAATGAAGTTGCTTGTGGGATTATGTCAAAGCTTGGAATAAAGCCTTTCAAGATTGGATTTGAGCCTGTTACAGCATATGACTCTGAGGAAAAAAAAGTTTTTACAAATATAAAAATCAACAAGGAAAAAAATCTTGAGGAATTAAAGCAGGCATTTTCAAGAAGTCTTGCATTTGCAGTGAAAATAGCTTATCCGTGCAAGGAAACAATAAGATATTTGCTTGGAAAAGCTGCTGCAGAAGAAAAAGCATTGGCAAGCAAAATTCAGAATCAAAATTCACAATCAGGAGGAAACTAAAATGGAGTATGTGTACGGAGCTTTGCTTTTGCATAAAACTGGACAAGAGATTTCAGAAGCCAACTTAAAAAAAGTTATAGAAGCAACTGGAAAAGAAGCTGATGAAGCAAAAGTGAAGGTGCTTGTTGCAAGCCTAAAGGGGCTGGATATTGCAAAGGAACTTGAGTCTGCATCACTTATGGCAGCAGCGCCAGCAGCAGAAGCAAAACAAGAGAAAGAAGAAAAGAAAGAAGAAAAAGCTTCAGAAGCAGCAGAAGGATTGTCAGCGCTCTTCGGATAATTATTTTATTTTCTTAGTCCGAAGAGTTTCATGCAGCTTGAGTTCTAATATAGTTAGATAAATTAGTGTTAATATGCTAAATAAAAACATTATTTTCTTATACAATAATATTTAAAAAACAAGGCTTAATTATAAAATAATGGAATATACTGCTGTTTTATATCATTATTGGGGAATTTGTCTTAAAGAAAGACAGGTTCCGGGAGATGTGCCAAGGCAGGGGGATATTTTGTTTTTAAAATCACCACCTAATTCTCATGGACCGGGCTCAAGATATAAAGTAACTGTTATTGAAAGAATATTCCAAGAAACAGAGGATAAACATTTTAAGGAAAGTGGCTTAAAAGTTCATATGCAAATGATTAAAGATGATGAAACATTTAATGATATGTGCAGAGTAGACAGGCAAAAGGATAAGCCTAAGAGTTAAATTTTTATAAATATTTTTCTTTTGTAAAATTTTAAGTCAAATTTAAAAAGTATCATTATTATATTGTTATATACCTTGGACTTGCACTCGAGAAAGGCTCTTGGAAGCCTCGTGCAAATCCTCGGCCGACGTGCGACAACGGTACTCGGCCGGTCTTGAGCCCCTAAAAAGCTTGAAAACCGGTTTCCGCAAGGATATCCAGGTTCGACTCCTGGCGTCGGCGTTTATGAGGACTGATACATTTGAAATTGAGGGTATTACCTTATTTTTTAATCTAAGTGCAATAAAAGAAAGGTATAAAACTTAAAGTATTTTAATTAAAGTATGAATAAAACTCTAAAAACCGTATTGATAACTATTATAGTTTTAGTTACAATTTCTTTTATTTGGCAAGCTGAAAAGAATGATATATCTAACAGTAATAGTCAGAATTATAATCAAGATACTAAGATTATAGATGATACTCAAAAAATTCAAGAGCCAACACCACAAGTATCGGACACGAACAATAATGAACTAATTCAAAGAAAGATTTTATGGATTTACAATAATCAAGAATGGAGTATGACTCTTAATTTAAACAGTTCGATTGATAAAATGTACAAGGAAAGAAGCAGGAATAGAGATTATGATTTATTTGCTTCTGATTTTTATAGTGATACTTTGGTTTCAGAATTAGCAAGCGCCTTGAAAAATCTTACATTAGACTATGAATTAAATTCAGATCAGTTACCTTACTTTGTAACTTCTTTTGTCCAATCTTTGCCATATACTTCTGATAAAGTTTCTACTGGATTTGATGAGTATCCTAAATTTCCATATGAAACTTTATATGATAATGGTGGAGATTGTGAAGACACGGCCATACTAACCATTGCATTACTTCAAAAATTAGAATATGGAGCAGTCTTAATTAAATTTCCTTCTACTCAAACTGGACAAGGGCATATGGCAGTTGGAGTAAAATGTTCCCAAGACATTTATGGATCATCAATACAATATCTTGGTCAAAGATATTGCTATCTTGAAACAACTGCAAAAGGCTGGGAAATTGGAAGTATGCCAGAAGAGTTTAAAGGAAAGCTTGCAACAATTATTCCAGTATATAAAAAACCCTCTCTTAATATAGAATTCACATATAAATATAGTTATGGTTTAAGTGGAACTAATGTTGATATAGATGTTATTGTTAGAAATCTTGGCTCTGAAAAAGCAAACAATGTTAAAGTTTATGTTGCTTTACAAACTACAGATATTACAAAGGCGTGGGATAGTATAGAGAGTGAAAATCTTGAGATTGAACCAGAGGGAGCTTATGTTTATAATGTTACAAATCTTCACGCCCCATATAAAGCAGATTTCAGAGTTTATGCAAGGGCATTTGGAGATAATGTTGTCTCAGGAGAATACATTGGGGAATGGCTTAAATGGAGTTAATTCCAAAATTTATGATGATATCAGCAGTAATAATTGTGAAGAATGAGGAAAAATATATTGAAAATTGTATAAACTCAGTGAAAAACCTGGCAGATGAGATTGTAATTGTGGACACTGGCTCTGAAGACAAGACAAAGGAAATAGCAGGAAGATTTGGAAATGTTTATGATTTCAAATGGCAGAATGATTTCAGCATTGCAAGAAATTTTGCCTTATCAAAGGCAAAATTTGAGTGGATATTAAGCATAGATGCAGATGAAAAAATATCTGGAAAAGATATAGAAAAAATAAAGAAAATGCTGGAAAATCCAGAAGCAGATGCTTATTATTTAATTTGGAGAGATTACAGCAATGAAACAGGAATTCTTGGATGGAAATCTTCAAAAGATGATGAGTATGAAGAAAGCAGGATTGCAGCAGGATTTACAGAAACTCCTGTTTTAAGATTATTTAAAAGAGGATATTATTTTGAAGGAAAAATCCACGAGACAGTTCAAAATTCTGTGAAAAAAGCAGGAGGAAAAATATTTATGACAGATATTGTAATACATCATTTTGGAAAATTGAGGAAAAAAGAAGAAATAAGTGAGAAAAAAGGAATATATTCTGAATTATTAAAAGAAAGAATCAGCGAAAAAAACAAAGAGAAAGAGGATTATTTTATATTGTTTGAGCTTGGAAGAGAGCTTCTTATAAAAGGAGACAGGGAAGAGGGAAGAAAGTATCTTGAAAAATCTTTGAAATTAAATCCAAATTATGAACAGACTTTATCAATGCTTGGGGCAGTGTATATTATTGAAAAAAGATTTGATGAAGCAGAGAAACTGCTGAAAAAAGCAGTTAATTTAGATAATATGGATTTTAGCGCTCATTCAAATCTTGGAGTAATTTATTCTGAAAAAGGAGAGAATAACAAGGCAATAAAAAAATTTGAAAAAGCCATCAGCTTGAATAAAAAATCAGCTGATGCTCATTTTAATCTTGGCTTGGTTTACTTGAAGCTTGGAAAAAAGGAAAAAGCAATCAGAAATTTTGAGAAAGCTATTGAGTTTAATCCGGCTTATAAGGAGAAAATTAATATTGAATAATTATTTTAAAATTTTTATCTAGAAAACCAGTCTTTTATTTTCTGCCAGATGCTTTTTTCTGGAATAATTTCTGGCTCTACTTCAACTTTTATTACGGGTTTTTCAACCATTTTTGGAGCTGAAGCAGCAAGCTGCTCATTTGCAAGATTTATGGCCCTGTCAATCTCTGTTCTTGAGTGTCCCTGATTTACAAGAGCCCACTTTAGTGCTTCTTGAGTATATCCTTTAGAAATATTTTTTTTAATATAATCGGCAAGCTGCTGTATATAATCTGAACCTCTTGGTTTTGGCTTGTACATATTAATCCCCTTATATCAACAGAAGAAAAAGAAGTTTATAAATTTTGTTACAAGATAATATTTAGATAAGTAAATAAATTTAACATAGCCGGCAGTTATATATTATAAATATCAAAAAGTTCTTGTGTTTTACCACACACTAAAGTGTGTGGTTTGTTTGGAACTTTTGGATGCTCAGAAAAGGATAGTTGTTCGCAACTATCTACACCCTAAAGGGTGTAGTTTACTTTTCTGACATAATAAAATTAGTGTTGAAAATTCATTAATTTAATAAAATAAGAGCTTTCTTGCAGGCTATGTAGATACTAAAGATGAATATTTAATTCCATTTCTTTTTATAGCCCTTATTATAATATTTTTTTTTCAGAAATAAGCTGAAAATTAATATTCCTGCTGCAATTATTATCAAAGAAATAAGAACCCAGAACCATGTTGATTTTAAGAGGCTTTTCCCTGCTTCGGCTATTTTTTCAGGGGCGTTTGTCAGTGTTATTGAGGTTGTATTGGTTGTTTGATTAGTGCTTGTGGTTGTAGTTGTAGTTGTAGTTGTTGTGGTTGTAGAAGTTGTGTAATTTGTTTTTTCGTGTATGCTTATTACTGTAACATTTGCCTTGCTGTTTATTATGTTATTAAGCGTGACAAGAACATCATAATAATCATCTCCTGTAACTTCAAATCTTTTTTCATCTCCTATTTCAAAACTTGCCTGCTGGGGATTGCTTGAAACATTTATTGTTGCTGTTGCATTTGTAAGAGAAATAACTCCAATAGAATGTTCTGTTCCGTTTATTGTAAATTTTATTCTGTTTCTTGCCCCAAGTTCTCTTGTAAATCCATCATTAAACTGCTGTAATGTTAAAGTTTGAGTCAATGTCCAGAAACTTGTGGTGCTGCTTCCTCCTCCGCCATCATTATTAGGATTACTAGACTCTTCTGTAACTGTAAATGTTCTTGTTTCTGTTTGATTATTATTTCCAGCTAAATCAGTGCAATTTATACTCCATGTATGATTGCCTGTAGTTGAAATATTTCTTACAAATGAATTTGTACCTCCTGTTATATTAAGAGATGAATTTGAGTTAACTTTTGCTCTGTCTAAAACTAATGAGCAATTTGTTGATGAATCAGCATCTGTTACATTAAAAGAAAATGTCCATGAAGCAGATGTACTTGAAGATGCATTTCCTGGAGAAATTAATGCAATTACCGGGACAATAGTATCTATTGTAAATGATGAGTTTGTTGTGTCATTTATATTATTGCTCGTGTCATTGCAGTAAAATTTTGCAGTATAAATTCCGTCTGCAATGCTTGTGTTAGTGGCATTAAATCCTGTCAAACTTGAATTGCCAGACATTGTATAATTTGTGACTCCTAAATCAAGAGTATACCAACATGAAGAAATGTTTACATTATCTATGGCACTGATATTCAGAGTTATATTTGTTCTGCTATAATTTCCTCCGTTTGCAGGGTATAATACAACAATAGAAGAGGGTTTTATCAAATCATTTATAGAAAGAGAAATATTTGTTGAGTATGCTGCTGTTCCATTTTGGCTTGTTACTGTAATATTATAATTTCCTTTAGTAAGAGATATTGTGGCATTAAACCAGAAATTTATATTATTTGTGCTTCCATTAGTTATATAATCTGATGAATTTGTCCATGTCAAAATTGAGCTTGTATTTGAAAAAACTGCAAGAGCACTTGTTCCATTTGAAGATGAGATAAAAGAGATGGTTGAGGGGAGAGTTATATTAACCTGAGTTATATTGCCATTCTGTCCTACATTTGTATTATTTAATGTTATGTTAAAAATAAATGTCTGGCTTACATTAACACTAAATGATGAAGGGGATGTTGTATGAATTGAAAAAACAAAGTTCAAACTAGCAAGTAAGAATAATGCTACAAACAGCAGAATAAATTTGTTTTTCATCCTCTTTTTCTAAGAATATAAGAAAAAAAGAATTTATAAATCTTACTATCTCAAGATTGAGAATATAGAATTCAATTAGTTATAAATTACTTGATAGCTTCAAGAAACCTTTCTCCTCGCGTTTCCTTTTGCAGATACTACTTAATGGCTTCAAGGAAACGCTCTCCTCAAGACTCCTCTCATAAATATTATTTAATAGCCTCGAGGAATCTCTCGGCAGCCACTACTTCGGGGACTACAACTATTTTTGCTCCTGCTTTTTTGAGCTTTGAGATAAATGCCGGCTTGTCAGCTCTTGCCAGGATTTCAAGTTCAGGATTTATCTCTTTTGCTATCATTGTAACAAGAAGATTTTTTTCTGTTTCTGGCATTGCCAAAATTATATATTTTGCATCTTTAATCCCTGCCTGCTTTAGTATAGCTTCATTTGTAACATCTCCATGAATAACAAACAATCCTGCTTTTTTGAGCTTGTTAACAGTCGGAACATCTTTTTCAATTATGACATAATCTTTTTTTTCTTTCACAAGATATTTAACAATTTCCTCGCCAACCCTTCCTCCGCCCGCAATAATATAATGATGCCTCATTTTTTCCAGCTTATACATAATCTTTCGTATTTTTAAATACTTTGTAAAATTTCCCTCAAGCAGCATGTCAAATATT
Source organism: Candidatus Pacearchaeota archaeon (assembly GCA_016866995.1). Lineage (GTDB taxonomy): Archaea > Nanobdellota > Nanobdellia > Pacearchaeales > GW2011-AR1 > VGKQ01. Next base: position 6,109 of record VGKQ01000001.1, on the reverse strand, counting down.
CCCCATAATATCCACCATAAAAGAAACACGCCAAAAATTGAAAGGAAAATCTCAAGAGCTTTTCCCAATCCAGAGTGAGAATGGTAAATAAAAGCAAGAGTTTCTGCAGTCATAATAAATGCATTATAAAATGAGATGTTGTTTATTAATTTGAATGCAAGTGTTGAAAGAAGGAGAAGAGAAACTAAAAGAATTAAAAATATTTCTATTCTTCTTGGAAATTCCCTGAAACTTAATTTACTCATTTTATTTATTTTTTCTATTTTATTGGAATATTTTTATGATAAAAATTAATTCCTGAATTTAATATTTCTTTTGATTCTGCGAAAAGAGTAAGAAGTTTCTCCCTTTTTTTTACTTTATCATGAAGATGCTTGTGAAGGTAAATTCCTGCCATTTTATCTGTAGGACAGCCAAGAATTCTTGCAAGAGAATTTATTTTTTTTATATCAATAATTTTTATTTTAAAAGACTTGGTTGAAATTATGTCGTGAGAATATTTTGCTTCTGGAATATTTTTTATTTTTCCTTGCTGGGCATTAATAATCTGCTTGAATTTTTTGAATGCCGTGCCTGATTCAAGAATTTTCCTTGCCATAAAAATGCCTTGCCTTTTTTTGCATTTTCCAGCCATTTCCAAAATCTCGGCTGAAAGTTCTAATGATCTTGACTCAAGAAGGGAATTTTTTGTTTCTCTTTTTAAGACAGAAATTACGTCTTTAATCTCAAGAGCAGGGCCTATGCCATTTCCAAGGGGCTCTGAAGTTTTTACAATAAAACATTTTACCTTTATATTAAATGATTTTGCAAGAGATTTAAACTTTATTTCAAGCTTCTTTGCTTCTTTCTTGTTTACTTTGGCATATTTTCCATAAGGTATCTCTATAAGCAAAAGTTTGCTTCCCATTGCGAGCTTTTTTGCCATTATTGAAGCAAGAAGCTGCTCATCAGGATCAAGATTTATCAGCCTTTCTACCTGTATTATCTTGTCATCTGCTGGCGCAAGCCCGAGAGAGCCGCCCCAAACTATACAGGCTCCTGTTTTTTTTATTATTTTTTTTATTTCTGAAATTGTAAAATCTACCTTGCATATTGTTTCAAGAGCATCTGCTGTTCCTGCGGGAGTTGTTATTGCCCTTGAGCTTGTCTTTGGCATTATTAACCCTGCTGCAGCACATATTGAAACAACTATAGGGGTGGTTCTTCCCGGAATTCCTCCTACGCTGTGCTTGTCAACAATAATTTTCCTATTTAAACTCAGTTTCTTTCCTGTTTCTACAATTGCTTCTGTCAATCCCCTGACTTCTCTTGCAGTCATCCCGCACTTATATATTGCAGAAACAAAATATGCAATTTCTGATTCTGTCAGCGCATTTTCAACAATATCCTGAATAATATCTTTTATTTCTTTTTCATCAAGCCTCTTGCATTTTAATTTCTTTGAAATTATTGAAATGCTTTCTGGGCGGGATGCAGGCTCTACTTCAACAATATCATTTTCTTTTAATCCAAGCTCTTTGGAAATTTCTGTGGAAACTGCAATTTTATCTTTTTCAAACATTCCAACTGCAATGTCTACAACCGCAATTATTTTTCTGGATTTTTTTCTTATTGATATCCTGTCATCCACATGAATACCTGATTTTTCTGCTGTATTTTTGTGCATAATTGCCACCGGGCGTCCTGCACTAAGCTTGAGAAATTTCACTTTTAAATTCATTTTTCACCCTTTTATTTTTCTGATTTAAAAAGAATGCTTGGTTTTTATAGCTTATGTTTTTATAAGTTGAAAAGTTTACTTTGCAGTTTTTATTTGAAGAATTTTCCAAGCTTCTTGTCTTTATACGCATCAAGAAGAATTATAAAATATGAAAGTATCAGCGGGCCGAGAATCAAGCCGATAATCCCAAAAATATACAAGCCACCAATCATCCCCGCAAGAACAACTGCAGAAGAGATGTTTGTTTTCCTTGAAACAATATATGGCAAGATGATATTATCTATCCATGAAACAAGAATAGCTCCATATAATATTAAACCAATTCCTGCAGTTGTATTTCCTTGAATCAGCAAGTAGATTGCAGCAGGAATCCAGACAAGCCATGCGCCTAATATAGGAATAATTGCCGCCAATATTGCAATTATTGTAAAAAGAAGCGCATTAGGAATCCCAAAAATATACAATCCCACTCCTGTTAATATTCCCTGAATCGCTCCAAGGACAATGTGCCCATAAATAACAGAACTTGTTATATCTTTAAATTGTTTTGATATATCTCTCTCAATTTCGTAAGAGAATGGTGAAATGCTTTTTACATATTCTTCAAGCTTTTCTGCATCCCTCATTGCAAAGAAGAAGACAAATAATATGACTGCTGCCTGCAGAAGCAGGTTTGGAATATTAAGAAGGGTTTCTGAAAATTTTGAAAAAAGAGAAGTTACTATATTTGATATAAAATTTGTTATTGCGGTTGTCGTATCTTTTGACATCGTTTCTGGAAGTATTATTTTGAATAATGCTGAAAAATCAATATTTTGAGTGTAAATATATGCATCAAAAACTTGTTTTGAAACTACTGGAAACAAGAACCATAATGGAATAAAGATAATAAAAATTGTAAGCAATAATATAATCAGGGCAGAAATATTTTTTTCTCTCACAAGTTTTAAAACAAATTTATAAACTGGATAAAATATGTATGCAAGAATCAAGCCAGAAATAACTGAAAGAGCAATTGGCCAGATAATTAATACTGAGAAAAGTAAAAGAAGCACGATTGATATTATTACAACTATTTTTTTAGATTTTTTGTCCATTACTCAATAAGAAGAATAATATTTATAAATGTTCCTTGTTTATAAAAAATAAATTAAAATGAGCTGTCTCATAAAAAAAATATTTTCTGGGAAGCGTGATGAGCAAACTCACCGGCAGTTTGTAAGATTTTCTAGGGGAAGTTTTGCGGGAAGGGCTGCTTTAAATCTTGCGAAGAAAGAGAAGATAAAATTAGGGGGAAGTTTTGAGTTTGCAAATGATTTTGTCAGTTTTGTGGCTGAAAACTCGCAAGCTAAATTTTCCGGGATAATTTTAAGCAAGGAAGATTTGGGATTTGGGGGAAAAAAGAAAGGAGAAATTTTTCAGAGCGAGGTTGAAAATATTGAGTCTGCAAAGATTAAGGAAATTTCTGACAAAGTTTATTCAATGCTTCTTGATGGAGAAGGAAATGGAATCTCCTTAAAAATGAAGAAAAAGCTTCCTAAGCCGGGAAAATCAGGAAATTTGAAGATTGATGACAAGTTCTGCATTCTTGAAGCTGATTTGAAATATTGGGCTCAAGTTAAAGATTTTTTCATGCTTCCTGAATGCAAGAAGGCAAAAATTTCGCATACAATCATAGTTGAAGATATTATTATAGACAAGAATGAGAAGGATTTTGCCAGGATGAGAGAGACAGCGAGAAGAAAAGGCAAGATTGTGAGAAAAGAGGAGATTGATGGTAAAGAAGAAATTAAAGAGATTGAGTTTGAAGCATAACTCTAATACAATAATTCTTAAATAATCTTAAAATTATGCATCATGTTGAATCTGAATTCAGAGCAAGAAGAGAGCAAGAAGCTAAAAAATATGAGCAAGGAGTTGAGATAGCAAGAGGAAATTTAACTGGAAGATTTAGGTTAGATTATATTCCAACAGGAGTTACAGAAGACCCCCATACTGGAGAGAGAAAAGAGAGAAAACAGGCCAGATTATCCTGGGAAATTTATAGAGAAAATAATCTGATTGATTCGGGCTATAAGTTCAATCCATTTCCTCTTGAAGATGCAGTTGAGCTTGTATTTTCTGGTGTTGAGAAAATTTTAGGAATATAAAGCCCGAGAAAAGCTTTAAAAAGCCCAAAAAACTTGAGATTTTAGGTTAACGGTAGAATTTAATGAAGTAAAAGAAGAACATTTCTTCTGTCAGCTGGTTACTGGCAAAATTTATATTTACTGGGAAGTAAATAAAAAAATAATATGGCAAAACGAAGTTTTCCAAGAAGCGGAAGCCTGCAAATATGGCCAAGAAAGAGAGTATCTAAATTTATTCCCAGTGTGAACTGGAGTGTTTTGCAGGGAAAGGGGATGCTTGGAATTATTGCCTACAAGGTTGGAATGAAATCTGCTCTTGTTAAAGATAACACTCAAAATTCAATGACTAAGGACAAAAAAATAATTATTCCCGCCACAATTTTGGAAATTCCGCCTGTAAAAATATATTCAGCAAGATTATACAAAAATAATTTATGTTTGAGAGAGATTGTTTTAAATTCTGACAAGGAGCTTAAAAAAATATTGAAAATAGGAAAAGATGTGAAAGGAAAGATAGAAGAGCTTGACAAGAAAGATTTTGATGATTTGAGAGTTATAATTTACTCGCAAACAAAAAAAACAGGAATAAAAAAAACACCTGATATTGCAGAAATTGGACTGGGAGGAAGCATTGAAGAGAAAATAAATTTTGTCAAGCAAAATTGGAACAAGGAAATTTCTGCTTCTGAAATAATCAAGAAAATGCAGCTTGTAGATGTAAGAGGATTGACAAAAGGACATGGACTTGAAGGGCCTGTTAAGAGATTTGGAATTGGCTTGAAAACACATAAAACAGAGAAGGGAGTAAGAAGGCCTGGAAGCCTGGGGCCGTGGCATCCGCATCTTGTTACGTTTCGAGTAGCTCAAGCAGGACAGCTGGGAATGTTTACAAGAATTATTTACAATAACAAGATTCTTGAGATAGGAAGAATTTCTGAAAAAAACATTAATCCTAAACAAGGATGGAAAAATTATGGAAATATACAGACAGAATATATTATATTAAAGGGAAATGTTCAAGGGCCGAGCAAGAGGCAGATTTTATTGACAATGCCATTAAGAAAAACTAAATATCAGGAGAAAAAAAATCTTGAATTCTTGGAGTTAAGATGACTAAGTATACGACAAGAAAATCACAAAGAATAAAATTTTATAGAGAAATGAATCCAACAAAGATATCACAAGTTCAGAGAATGAGAGAACTTGGAATTGAATTTGTAGAATGTGCTCCGCGTCTTTTTGAGAGAGGGAGAATTTATTTAGTTTATCATACAGGAAAAGCAACATCTGTTGTAAGAAATCCTTCTATAGAAAATAACTCGCCTTTAGTCAATATTGCAGCAGAGACAGAATTTGATGAAATTGATGCAAAAAGAAGATTAGAAGTTTATACTGGAATTAAAGTAATAAAAACAAGAAGATGAAAGCAAAAATTATAGGAAAAGGAGAAATTGAGCTGCCGGATTTTTTCTCTGAGAAAATTCGTGAAGACATAGCTCAGAAGTTCTATGAAGCTGAAAAGAAAATACAGCCTTATGGAAGCAATCCAGAAGCAGGAAAGCACCATTCTGCATCTGGAAAAATGTCCCATTCAAGAAGAAAATGGAGAACAAGCTATGGGCATGGAATGTCAAGAGTTCCAAGAAAAATTTTGTGGAGAAGAGGAGATCACTTCTATTGGATTGGGGCAGAAGTTTCTGGGACTAGGGGTGGAAGGCGGGCACACCCTCCAAAGCCAAGTTATTTTCAAAAAGATAAGAAAATAAACAAAAAAGAAAAAATTATTGCACTTCACAGCGCATTTGCCTCAACAGCCAATATTAATTTCTTAAAAAGAAGATATTCAAGCATAAATGAAAAAATTAATCTTCCAATAATAATTTCTGGGGATGAATTAAAATTAAAAACAAAGGAATTTTTTAAGTTTCTAGAAAAAAATTTAGGAAATGCTTTTGAAATAGCATTAAAGAAGAAGACACAAAGAGCAGGAAAAGGAAAAGCAAGAAACAGAAGATACAAAGAGAATGCAGGATTGCTTCTTGTTCTTGGAGAAAAAGAAGAAAAGAAAATTTCCGGAATTGAAGCCAAGAAAATTGGAGAACTTGAGATTTCTGATTTGTTTCCATTAGGAAGATTAACTTGCTATACTGAAAATGCAATTAAAGAGTTAGGAGAAGTTAGAAAATAATATTAAATTTAAAATATAAAAAATGATAATTAAATTTAAAATATAAAAAATGATAATTAAATTTACAACATC